>JAYNPV010000041.1:0-16127 GCA_038113925.1 Gammaproteobacteria bacterium
AACCGCCAATCCGGTCTTTTAAAGGCTCTATATCCGCGTGACCAGGTAGAGAATGCCGCCCGTCCTGAGCCGGTCGAAGGGCGTCCTTCGACCGGCTCAGGACGAGCGGGGTGTTGGCTAAAATATCCCCAAAAGGGGCTTAGCTTAGTGCCATTCGGGTTTGACCCTGAATACCCACAACCGTATGGAATTTGATCGGCTACCGGGATACCGGGTGGCGAACCGGGTTAAGTGATAATTCTTGGGATTAAATTTGAATAGTGACCGTTAACTGGAGTACTCAACTCTGAGGCCACCGAGTCCGCAGTATCCGGCCGGGTTTTTCGCCAGGTACTGCTGGTGGTATTCCTCGGCGTAATAGAATTCCCCGGCGTCGACAATTTCGGTGGTGATTTCCCCGTAGCCGGCTTTTTTCAGGGCGGCCTGATAGCTTTGGAGTGATTCCTCTGCCGCCTGTTTCTGTGCATCGCTGCTGGTGTAGATGCCCGAACGATACTGGGTGCCAACATCGTTGCCCTGGCGCATGCCCTGGGTGGGGTTATGGGCTTCCCAAAATACTTTCAGCAGCTGCTCGTAACTGATCGTCGCGGGCTCGAACACCACCAGCACCACTTCGTTATGGCCGGTGAGGCCACTGCAGACTTCTTCGTAAGTCGGGTTGGGCGTATGGCCGGCGGCGTAGCCGACGGCGGTTGAGTAAACCCCGGCCTGTTCCCAGAATTTGCGCTCTGCGCCCCAGAAGCAGCCAAGGCCAAAAATAGCGGTTTGGGTGACCTGCGGGAAAGGCGGCGTGAGGGCGTTACCGTTAACGAAATGGGCGCGGGGAACCGGCATTTTTTCTGACCGGCCGGGCAGGGCATCGGCGGGATCGGGGATTGAGGTTTTTCTGGTCATGTTGAACATGGCGAAATTACTCCTGGGCAAGGGCTCGCTGATTTCGGGCTAGTCTACAAGATAGCCCCAGAGGTCGTGTTCGTCGGCCTCTTCGATGACCACTTTGACCCGGTCGCCCGGCTCTACGTTCTCTTCGAGGTCGAGAAACACCTGGCCATCTATCTCGGGGGCATCGCCGAGGGTGCGGCCCACCGCGCCTTCGCTGACCACCTCATCGATAATGACCTGCTGAACGCTGCCCACTTTGGCCTGGAGTTTGGCGGCGCTCACTGCGGTTTGAACTTCCATAAAGCGTTCGAAACGCTCCTGCTTAACGGCTTCGTCGACCGCCCCGTCGAGGGCATTGGCGGCGGCCCCCTCGACGGCGGAGTATTTGAAACAGCCGGCGCGGTCGATCTGAGCGATTTTTATAAATTCGAGTAGCTGCTGAAATTCGGCCTCGGTCTCGCCAGGAAAACCGACAATAAAGGTGCTGCGCAGGGTCAGATCGGGCACCTGCTGTCGCCAGCGGGCAATCTGCTCCAGGGTATTGTCGATAGAACCGGGGCGGCGCATACGCTTTAAGGTCGCCGGGCTACCGTGCTGAAAGGGCACGTCGAGGTAGGGAATCACCTTGCCCTGCGCCATCAGCGGCATCAGCTCGTCGACATGGGGATAGGGGTAGATATAGTGCAGCCGGACCCAGGCCCCCAATTCCCCCATCGCATCACAAAGTTCGGTGAGGCGGCTTTTTACCGGCCGGCCGTTCCAGAATTCGGTACGGTATTTTCGGTCTGCGCCATAGGCACTGGTGTCCTGGGAGATCACCAGCAACTCCTGAACGCCGTTATCGACCAGCCGCTGCGCCTCTTCCAGCACCTCATTGGCGGGTCGACTCACCAGCTTGCCGCGCATACTGGGAATAATGCAGAAACTGCACTTGTGGTTACAGCCTTCGGCAATTTTCAGGTAGGCGTAGTGCGGCGGCGTGAGCTTGCTGCCCTGGGGCGGCAGCAAGTCAATGTGGGGATCATGGGTCACTTCCCTGGGCAGGGCGCGGTGCACTTCGGCCACTACCGCTTCGGTGGCATGGGCTCCGGTCACCGCCAGTACCTGCGGGTGGGTCTGCTGAATCAGCTCGGCATCCTCGCCCAGGCAACCGGTGACAATGACCCGGCCGTTTTCGTTGATCGCCTCGCCGATTGCCTGCAACGATTCCGCCTTCGCCTCGTCAATAAACCCGCAGGTGTTAACCACCACCAGGTCTGCGTTGTCATAGTCGTTGGCGGTCTGGTAACCCTCGCTGCGCAGCTGGGTGATAATGCGTTCTGAATCCACCAGCGCTTTGGGACAACCGAGGCTGACGAAACCGACTTTTCCTGACAATAGACACCTTCCGGGTAAATTAAACGGGCCTGCAATATAGGGTTAGCCAAAATGGGACTGGCAAACGGCCAGCTGATTATTTTAAGCTGCCACCCCCGCGGTGGCGAGGCAATTAACAGAATGAACAAGTTGTTGAGCAGCAAAAAAATAACCCTCACCGCCTGGCTGCTGGCCAGCATGACGCTGCTAATGGCCGGTGGCTGCGCCCACCTGAGCGGCGGACTGGAACCGCCCATCGTCACGGTGGCTAACCTGCAGCCCCTGCCGGGGCAGGACTTTGCGCCGCGCTTTAAGGTGACGCTCGACCTGCAGAACCGCAACAACCAGTCGATCGGGATCGACGGGCTCGATTTTGACCTTGAGGTCAATGGCCGGCGCTTTGCCAGCGGCGTTAGCGCGACGGCAATCACCCTGCCGGCGCTGGGACAGAGCCGTGCAGAGGTGGAGGTGACGGTAAACGGCTTGAGTCTCGCCCGGCAGATTTTTGATTGGATTCAACGCCCGCCGGATTCATTGAATTACACCATCAGCGGTCACCTGCATTTGCAACAGGGATTGCGGCGACGCCTGGGATTCAGCCGTGATGGCCAACTTGATCTCAACGCCAAAGGTCAGCCATGAGCGGATTCTACGAAAGGAAAATATTCCCGCTGATTCTCGATATCGCCCTGCGCAAACTCGAGCCCGACCGCCAGCAACTGATTAACAAATTACGCGGCAAGGTGCTGGAGATAGGCGTGGGGACAGGCGCCAACCTGCCCTACTATCACCCTGACTCGGAGGTGATCGGCATCGAGCCGGGCTCCGCCATGCTCACCCTGGCCCAGCGCCGCATCGATAGATTGCAGCAGCAGGGCACGACCGCAAAGATCTCCCTGCAGCAGGCCAGCGCCGAGCAGCTTCCCTATGCCGACGGCAGTTTTGATCAGGTACTGGTATTTCTGGTGCTTTGCACGATTCCCAACCATCGACAGGCGTTAACCGAGGCGGTGCGGGTGCTTAAACCCGGCGGCGAAGTGCACTTTTTCGAGCATGTGCGTTCGCCCCATGATCGGCTGGCACGCTGGCAGGATCGGGTGAACCCGGTCTGGAAAAAATTCGCCTGTGGCTGCAATCTCAACCGCGATACCGGGAACCTGCTCGCCGATCATGGCTTGAGCGTGGAGATGCATCGGCAGGGGTACCTGCAACAAATGGGACCCCGCATCGCCAGTTATGTGATTCAGGGGGTGGCAACCAAACCGGGTTGACCCACTTGCTCGCCAGCGGCTGACCGACTAACGCTGGCAGGCCCGGCTGATATACAATCCGCGCGCATTTTTACTGTCAGTCGCTCGGCCCAGAAGGGATCCAGAAGGGATCGGGGCCTTTTTTGCGGCAACCCCAGTAACCTCCGAACCAACTCCGATCTACCCGGTTTTGAGCCTTTATCCCACAGGAATTGACCCCAGTGACTCCAATCAACAAAGCCCAACAGGACGAATTTCTTAGCGACTTCCAGCAGCGCCAGGCCGCCGCCGAACGCATGTTACCCATCATTGGCTACTTACAGCGCACCCACGGCATCTTGCTCACTTTTTACGGCCGGTCCGTCAATGAGGTCTCCGCAGGCGACCTGCTCAAGGCGCACCGTTACATCCGTCAACATGAGGATACCCCGGTCACCGTTCACGATAGTTTTCCCCTGCTGCAGGCGCTGGTTGAGCTGGAACCGGGCGCGGCCAGAATTGACCTGGGCAAACTCACCGTTGCCTATCTGAAGTCCGGAAAATCCCAGTCTCCGGAAGCATTTGTCGCCGAGCAGCTCGCCGGTCAGGACGACCTGCGCAACCAGCAAGCCCGTGAGCCGAGGGACGTTGTCCTCTACGGCTTCGGTCGTATTGGTCGCCTGCTGGCGCGTGAACTGGTGTTGGCGACCGGCGGGGCCAGTCAGCTGAGATTACGGGCTATCGTGGTGCGCAAACCGCGCGACGGCAGCAATGACCTTGAAAAACGGGCCAGCCTGCTGCGCCGAGACTCGGTACACGGTCCCTTCAATGGCACCATAACGGTCGATCAGGAAACCAATTCAATAATCGCCAACGGCAACATCATCCGGTTAATTTACGCCCGCGATCCTGCCGACATTGATTATGATCAGCATGGCATCACTGATCCGCTGGTGGTGGACAATACCGGTATTTACCGCGACCCGGAAGCCCTGGGCAAACATCTTCAGGCCGGTGCCAGCAAGGTACTGCTGACCGCCCCGGGCAAAGGCGAGATGAAAAATATCGTCTACGGCGTCAACAATGAAGAGATCAGCGACGAAAAAATCGTATCGGCGGCGAGCTGCACCACCAATGCCATCACCCCGGTACTCAAGGTCATCAACGATAACCTGGGTATCGAGGTCGGTCATATTGAAACCGTCCACTCCTATACCAATGATCAGAACCTGATCGACAACTACCACGAAGCCGATCGCCGCGGTCGCAGTGCGCCGCTGAACATGGTGCTTACCGAAACCGGCGCCGCCAAAGCCGTTGCCAAAGCCCTGCCGGTACTGGCGGGCAAACTCACCGGCAACGCGATTCGGGTGCCCACTCCCAACGTCTCCATGGCGATTATGAATCTGACCCTGAATGAGAGCACCGATAAAGCGCAGCTGAATCAGATACTGCGGTCCGGTGCCATGTCGCCAGACCTGGCAGACCAGATCGACTACATGACCAGCACTGAGCTGGTCTCCAGTGACCTGGTCGGGACCCGGCACGCCGGGATCGTCGATTCCACTGCCACTATTGCCAATGGCAAACACTGCGTGGTTTACGTCTGGTATGACAATGAGTACGGCTACAGTTGTCAGGTGATCCGGGTGATGCAGGCGATGGCAGGGGTTGAGTTGCCCATGTTCCCGGCCCCGACCCATTAACTTTTTCCAGCGACGAGGGTGAAATGGCAACGAGTGCTGGTGAGCCTGGCCCCCACTGCATCACCTTCGTCAATGAAAAGGGCGGTACCGGCAAGTCGACCCTGGCGGTCCATCTATTACTCTCGCTGAGTCGTTTGGGTCACCGGGTTGCGGCGCTGGACCTGGACTTTCGTCAACAGACCCTGAGTCGTTATTTACAGAATCGCCACAACCACCACCCCCGGTTGCCAGCGATACCGGTTTACGCTCCGCCGCCGTCAGCGGCTGACAGCCGCTCCAGCGCCAACCAGGAGGACGCGGCCGCTATCCGGGAACGGGTCGAATCACTCACCGGTGACCACGACTTCATCATTATCGATTGCCCCGGCAGTGATTCCCCGCGCGTTCATCAGGCGATGACACTGGCCAATACCCTGGTGACGCCACTGAATGACAGCTTCATTGATCTCGATCTGCTCGGTCAGGTAACACCGGAGCATCACCGGGTGGAAAAACTCAGCTTTTTTGCCGATACCGTCTGGCAGGCCCGCCAGCAGCGGGCGGTGGCCAAACTGCCGGCGCTGGACTGGGTGGTGGTCCGCAATCGCCTGACCATGCTCGATGCCCGCAACAAACGCCGTGTCAATGAGGCGCTGGATGACCTGCAGGGCCGGGTCGCCTGCCGATACGTGCCGGGCCTTGCCGAAAGGGTGATTTATCGCGAGTTATTTCCCGCCGGCCTGACACTGGTAGACCTGGGTCCGGCGCAGCTCGGTGACACCGCCTTACCGAAACTGACCACGTCCCACCTCGCGGCGCGCCAGGAGCTGCGAAATTTTATTAACGCCTTGAACCTTCCCCTCGCCGGTACTACCAGCGAGGGTCAAGAAACCTGAACGGGTTACCCCTATAGGCGTTTGCTGGCAGCGGCAATAATGTCACTGTTTTTGCTGCGCAGCTGCTGGTCATCTCCGGCCAGCACCCTCGATGTGTTGGCCAACTCAATGGCCTGTTGCCATTCACCCGCTGCCAGCCTCACCCGCGCCAGTTCATGCCATAAATGGGGGTCATTGGGAGTAATCCTGAGCGCCCGTTCCAGCGTGGCCGCTGCCCGGCTGGTATCGCCCCTTTGCAGCTGATCACGCGCGCTGGCCAGCAGCAGTTTACCGGCCGACGGCGTTTGCGCTATCGGTGGGGGAGCTGGCGCGGCCACCGGCTCTGGCAGCGCAGGCGGTGTTTCCACGGTGGTTTCCGGCAATTCCAGCGGGGGAAGTTGCGTGCGGGTGCGCTGATCCGGCGGAAAACCTGCCGGCGAGTAATCTACCCCGCAACTGGCCAGACTCGCCGCGGCAACGATCAACAGCCCATTTCGGACTAATCGTAAGGCCAGGGGATTTTGTCGAATAACCATTTAAGCGGTTTACCGTTAAATTCTGTCGGGGGAACTAAAAATTCAGACGCCGAACCGCAGGGCCGCCGGTCAGTGGGTGCGAATTCTGCCATGACCGGCACCCCATAACCACCGGAACATTCCACGCCGACCGGGGCCGCTATTGCCGCCTCGCCGGGGCGGGTATGCTGCCAGATAATTTGGTCATCCGTGGTCGGCGAGTTGGCGGTCAGTGGTAACTGACCCATCACATCTGCCCATAGGGGGAGTGCGCCGGTGGCTCCCTGTAACCCGGTGGGTTGATTGTCATCCCGCCCCACCCAGGCGACAGCGGTAAAGTTGCCGCTGAAACCGGCCAGCCAGCTATCCCGCTCGTCATCGGTGGTGCCGGTCTTGGCGGCCAGGTTAAGCTCGGGTCCCAGCTCCTGCAGCCCGCGCGCGGTACCCCGCCTGACCACCTCCTGCAATGCAAGTTGCAGGAGTTTTACGGCGCGGGCGTCCAGCGTCTGTTGCAGCCGTAGCGGGTAGCGATTCAGGGTCTCACCGTGACGGTCGGTGACCGACAAAATTGCCCGTTGCGGCGTCACAAAGCCACCTGCGGCAATGGTCAGGTAGATCTGATTGACCTCCAGCGGACTCAGGCCAATCGTCCCCAGCAGCAGTGAAGGCTGCCGATGAATCGGTCGGTTAACCCCCAGCTGCTGCAAGGTATCCGCCACCGCCGGCAATCCCAGCTCTAGCCCCAGACTCACGGTGGGCACATTCATCGAGTGCAACAGACCGTCGAGCAGCGGCACTTCGCCCAGAAACCTGCCATTGTAATTCTGCGGTTGCCAGGGCTCTTTGCCGGGGCGTTCAAGTGACAGCGGCTCATCAATCAGGATTGAATTCAGATGATAACGTTCGGGCTGAGAAAGCGCGGTCAGGTAGACCGCAGGTTTCACCAGAGACCCGATAGAACGCTGCGCATCCAGCGCGCGGTTAAAGCCACCCTGGCGCGGTGAGCGCCCACCCACCAGGGCAAGAATCTCGCTATTGGCGACTCCGGCAATCACCATGGCAGCCTGCAACTGCTCTGCCGCACCGGTCTGATCAGCCAGGAGTTGTAGTCGCTTTTGTAACCCCTGTTCAGCCACTTCCTGAAGGGTGGGATCGAGGGTGGAGAATATATTGAGCCCTTCGCTGAGCAGTACCTGGTCAGGGTAATCGCGCCGCAACTGCCGCCGAACCAGGTCTAAAAAAGCCGGGTATCTTGATAGCCCGACTGAAGAGGCCTTGACCACGCCGAGGGGTTTTTCCTGCAACGCCTGACCCTGCTCACGGCTTATCACCTGCTGATCAGCCAGCACCCGCAAAACCAGGTTGCGTCGGGCCAGCGCCCGCTCGGGATGGCGACGGGGATGATAAGCGGTCGGGGCCTTGACCATGCCCGCCAGCAGGGCGAGCTGGTCAACCTCCAGTTCCGCCAGCGGTCGGCCGAAAAACAGCTGACTGCCCTGGGCAAAGCCATGAATCGCCCGCCGACCGGCCTGCCCGAGAAAAACCTCGTTCAGATAGGCCTCCAGAATTTCATCTTTGCTGAAATGAAATTCCAGCAACAGCGCCATCAACGCTTCATTGACCTTTCTGACCAGCGAGCGTTTGGGGGTGAGGTAAAAGTTCTTCACCAGTTGCTGGGTCAGGGTACTGCCGCCCTGCACCGCCTTGCCGGCCTTAATGTCCGCCCAGAGGGCACGGCCAATCGCCCGCGGCGATACCCCGTGATGTTGATAGAACTGGCGGTCCTCGATTGCCACCAGGGCATCGATCAGCGCCTGCGGCACCTCCGCTAACCGAACCAGCAGCCGGTCTTCGTTAGATCGGGGGTAAAAACTACCGATCAGCAGCGGTTCCAACCGCAGCAGATCAACCGGCTCATTGTTCAACAAGGGGGTGATGACCGCTATCCGCCCCTGGTCAAATTCGATCAACACCCGTTGCGCGGGTTCGCTGCCGTCAGCAAACTGAAATCCCCGGCTATACAGCTCCACCCGTGTCGTCGAGGCCGCAAAAGTACCCGCCTCCGGGGCATGAGCCGCGCGCCGATACCCCTGGCGATTCAGCTCTGCCAGTAGCTGCTCGCGATTGATTGCCGCGCCGCTGTATAGCTCCATGGGCCGGGCATAAACGCGGGCCGGCAATGCCCAGCGCTTGCCGGCAAATTTATGTTGAACAATCAGGTCAAGGTAACCGACGTAAAGCCCGCCGGCGATCACCGACACCACTGTTGCCAGCAAGATAATCCGCCGCCATGGGGATTTTCCCGCCGGGCGACGGGCACTGGATTTGCCCCGCCCGGCCCGACCCGGTTTTTTACCTGATGACTTTTTTTTTGCTGGCATGGGTTGTGTTAGCTGGCAGAGACCAGGCTAAGATCTGTCGGGTTTAGGGGGAGCTAAGCGTAGGGTGAGTGGGCAGCCACTCCCCGATCCGACAGGCTCCTCCTAGTTGATGCTGATGAGCTCCACGTCAAACAGCAGTACCTGATCGGGGCCGATCGCGGGCGGTGCATTCTTGCCATAAGCAAGTTCTGGCGGAATGGTCAGCCGGTAGGTTTCCCCTGGCTTCATCAACTGCAACGCCTCCTGCCAGCCCGGAATCACCTGTCCAAGGTTAAAGGTGGCGGGCTGGCCACGGTCATAGGAGCTGTCAAACTGCTCGCCGTTCACCAGTGTGCCGCGATAATGGACGGTGACATTGGAGCTGAGGGTCGGCGTGACACCCTCGGTCACCGCCGTTAACACCTGGTACTGCAACCCGGTGTCGGTTTCCGTTACCCCCTCGGTCGCCCGGTTTTTGGCCAGATAATCACCGCCGATTTGGGCGTTTTTTACCGCCTGCTGACCGCGTTCGTTCTGCTGCTTTTCACGGTACTTCTGCACTGCTGCCGCCTGTTGCTGTGGCGACAGTTGCGAGGTACCAGCGGCCGCGTCGCGGATCGCTTCGTTGAGTACTTCAACATCAATGTCGAGTTGATCACGAATCAGGCCAGTGCCGATCTGGTGGCCAATGGCATAGCTGAACTGGGCGCGATCGCTACTCAGGTCAACCTGGGCGTGGGTCACCAGCGGGGTCACGGTCAGCACGACGGCGGCTAACACTAACTGCAATTGCATAAGTTTTCTCCACAACAAAATCAGAACTGGAATAATTACCAGAAGGGTTGGAAGTGAACGGCCATTGGAACCGGGCCAGCGGGCGTCAGCGAGGCTCTGAATAACTCCGGACGAAGTAGCGGGTGATTCGGGAGGTTCAGATTTGAGGCGGGAAACGCACGTAATAGCCGGGCTATTGCGAAGTTTACCCACGACAAAGAGGGACCTTCCGAGCCCCTGATACGAGTCTATGAGTTATTCAGAGCCTCCCTAGTTCACTGCCAAGCAATAAAGGCGGATGGAGCGTAACATGTTCGCCCCGATTAGGAACCAGAACGGAGGAGAATTTGACCATGTTTGATGTGGATCTGTTTGTCACCGAATGCCAGGCTGCCCTGTCGGCGCCCAACCCTCAGGGGGTCGTGGAAAAACTGGTACGGGAAGCAATGAAAGACCCCGACGCGGTCAGCCAGGCTTTGGGCGGCGGCGAAGGCGCCGTGTTCCAGCCGCTGTTTCGCTCCGCTGAACTGACCGTCGCCAATATGTCGACCGCCCCGGGATCAACCAGTCCGATTCATAATCACTGTATGTGGGGGGTCATCGGGGTGTATGCCGGGCAGGAAGATAACTTTCTCTATCAACGCACCGCCAGCGGCCTCGAAAACACGGGAACCCTGTCGCTACGCAAAGCCGATGTCTTTGTGATGGCCGATGATCTGATTCACGCCATCAATAACCCGCTGCCGGAGCTCAACGCCGCGCTTCACGTCTACGGGGGTGATCTGGTGGAACGACCCGGGCGCAGCCTCTGGAACCCGGAGACAAACAAAGAAGAAGCCTACGACATTAAACAGGTGCTCGCCTACACCCAGCAGTTGAGCAGTTAATCACTGCTCTGAATGCCCCCACCGGGGAAGAAACCCCAGGAGCAGTCAGCGGTTTTCGAACTGTTTACTGCCAAACAGAATCGCCCGCTGCGCTTCATTCTGGGGTCCCGGTTTTGCCGGCCGAAGCTCAGCCATCACCGCCAGCCCCCTGGCCACGGCCGGGCGCGCGTTAAGCCGGTCGATCCAGCGGGCCACATTGGGGGTGGACTCAATATCATGCCCCTGACGCTGGTAATGCAGGGTCCAGGGCATGATCGCCATATCGGCAATGGAATATTCGCCGCAGACGAAATCGCGCCCTTCCAGTTGCTTGTCGAGTACCCGGTAGATACGCCCGGCCTCGTTGGTATAGCGATCAATTGCGTAGTCGATCGGCTCCGGCGCATAGTCGCGAAAATGGTGGGCCTGGCCAAACATGGGACCCACACTGGCCATCTGGAACATCAACCACTGCAGCACATCGTAACGACCCCGCGGCCCGGTGGGCAGAAAGCGGCCGCATTTTTCCGCCAGGTAGATCAGGATTGCACCACTTTCAAAGATGGCGATCGGCTCCGCGCCGGGGCCTTCCTGATCCACGATGGCGGGCATTTTGTTGTTCGGGCTGATCTTTAAAAAGTCAGCCTTGAACTGATCACCCTCGCCAATGTTAACCACGTGGGTCTGATAAGCCATCTCCAGCTCTTCCAGCAAAATCGTCACTTTGAAGGCGTTGGGGGTTGGCCACATGTATAAGTCGATCATCTGTGCACTCCGGTTGCTATTGAATATCCTCAGCGGGACCCGGTTCTGCCTGCGAAGCCCGGGCAGCCGCCTGGTCGGCTTCACTCCACGGCAGTTGGCGATAGAAACCGCTCTCATCAATCGGCACCAGCGGATACTTGATGATGTCGAAATAGGGAGAGTAGTCAAAATCTCTGGGCACCGCCAGACGCGGATCCCGGCGAAACAGTCGCATCCCGGTCTCACCGTCAAGATCGACCACCGGCAATATCGGGAAACTGACACTGGCAAAGGCTTCCGCAATTACCGTCGAACAGACCGTTTTGGTGGGTGCCTGGACATTGTGCTGGAACAGCACCGACCGCCAGCGTCGCGGCAATATCGCCCAGGGGAATAACAATCGGGCCAGATCCAACAGCTGGCGCAGGTTGTAACCCTTGCCTAATTGGTCAATGGCATGATTGATCACCCGCTGACTGTCGAGAAAGGTCAAACCCCGGGGACGGCAGATACGAATATGCTCAGCGTGATAATCGCCCAGCGAAGTGAGTATCACCCCTTTGCCCAACAGGGCTTCAATGATGAGTGGGTCGTGAGCATCGCCATCGTACAGGCGCTCGATACGGGCGCGCACCGCCTCATTTTCGATGTCGACAATGCGCCCGATATAAAGCATCGAGTGAGACCAGGCACTCTGGGTAACCAACCGAATCACCTCCGACACCCGACTGCGGCCCTCCACCAGCAGCACATCACCGGGGCGAATTTCGTGGCAGATGCGCTCGAAATCGCAGGGCGCGGGTTGGTCGCGGGGCGGCTCCGCCATTAGCCAGCGGGCGATCAGGTTACCCAGTGAGTCCGTGAGCCCCATCGCGGCCTCAGTTTCACAAGGTCCGGCAGTGTTGCAGGGCGGGAAATTTTTCCCGCAGCTGCGCCAGGCTCTGCAGGTTAATCTCGGTAGTGGCCACGCCGCTGCCGTGCTCTTCGAGTTCGGCAAGAATGTCACCCCAGGGCGAAACAATCATGCTGTGTCCCCAGGTCTGGCGGCTACGATCATGGCCAGCCCCCTGGTCCGGGGCGATCAGATAACACTGGTTTTCAATCGCCCGGGCCCGCAGCAACACCTCCCAGTGCGCCCGGCCGGTGGTGGCGGTAAATGCCGATGGCAGGGCGACGATGCGGGCATCCTGCTGCATCATCCGGCGGAATAGTTCGGGAAAACGAATGTCATAACAGACCGCCACGCCCAGATTTCCCCACGGGGTTTCAATCACGCAACCCTGCTCCCCCGGCTCGATAGTGGCCGATTCGTTGTAGCGCTCCTTGCCTGAGCCCAGCGCCACATCGAACAGGTGAATCTTGTCGTACCGGCCCAACAGTTCACCGGTCGGGCCAATCGTTAAACAGGCCGCCCGGACCCGACCCGCGGATTCGGCCACCAGCGGAATGGTGCCGCCGACCAGATAGATGCCGTGTTTGCGAGCCTGCTCATATAGGAATTCCTGGATCGGTCCCGCCCCCGGTTGTTCGGCAACGCGCACTTTGGCCTGGGCGTCGGCCGATAACACGGCAAAGTTCTCCGGCAGCACGACAATTTGTGCGCCCGTGGCCACGGCACTGGCGATCAGGTCCGCGGCAGATTTGAGGTTCTGCTCGACCTCATCGCCGGATACCATCTGCACAGCGGCTACCCGTGGAATAGTTTGTTTTGCGGTCAACGAAAACCTCCCTGTTGCGTTAACAGTCATAAATGGAGCAAATTTTGCGGGTAAAGCAGAGGAGCAACTCTACCGGGAAATTATGCCCCGTTAACCCTTGTCGCTATTCTAACTCCGCGAGGGACATAGTTTGTCTATTCCGGGAAGCTGTAATGCAGGTAATTTTGTCGAGCATGAATCACCGTCTACCATGGTCGGGGACCCCGCTGGCGTGAGCGATGACAGGCGCCAGCAACTTGACCATTTTTTTCAGCAACAGGAGCGCCGGGCCCTGCAGATTGCGCGTTTTTCAACCCGCAACAGCGAAGAAGCCGCCGACCTGGTGCAGGAGTCGATGCTCAAATTCGTGCGCCGCTACAGCCACCGCGAGCCATCCCAATGGCCGCCGCTGTTTCATCGAATCCTGCAAAACGGGTTGGTTGACTGGCAGCGCCGTCGGGGCGTGCGTGATCGTTTTCGCGGCTGGTTAACCCCAACCACTGACGACGCGGACCAGGAGGATGCCTTTGCCATGGTGGCGGATTCATCCGCCGCCGGACCGGCGACACAACTCAACAGCGACCGGATAGGCAGCGCCATTAACCGGGCACTGCAACAATTACCGCTGCGCCAGCGCCAGGCCTTTTTATTGCGCAACTGGCAGGGCATGAGCGTGGCCGAGACATCAGTGGCCATGAGTTGTGGCCAGGGCAGTGTTAAAACTCACCTCTCCCGGGCATTGTCCAAACTCAGAGAACTGCTGTCAGAGTACCAGCAGGAGGCTTAAAGGATGACCGATAAAAACCGACCCCCAGCCACGACGGATATCGACATGGTCGAGCGCGTGGTCCAACAGCTCGATCAACAGGCCAGTGAGCTTGATGGAGCCACCCTGTCACGACTCAACCGGGGACGACAGGCCGCGCTCGATAGCTACGGCAAACGACCATTATGGCGCTTGTTGACCGTCAGTCCGGCCGCCGCCGGCCTCGGACTGGCTGCCATGGTTACCCTGGCCATGGCCCTGAACTGGTTCACTGCTTCCGGCGACTATCTGCCTCCTGAAAAGGGTGCCGAATTTGCGAGCATTGATGCGGTGACCGATATTGAATTACTGGCGGCCGATGCAGCGCCGGAACTGCTTGCGGATCTCGAATTTTTTTACTGGCTGGATCAGGAACTGGCCGGGGAACCGCTTGACCCACAGACACTCCCCGCTGAGTCCTCCAGAGCAGCGGTTAATACCGGTTGAATGACATTGCTGGCTAATAGATACCCCTTTCCGATCACAGCGGCCACTTTTATCTCGTCGGTTCCGATACCGCTGGTGGTGATGATCGCCTGCGCTCCCTGGTGCAGCGCCTATGCCGATGCCCCCCTGCCCAGCGCCGAGCTGCTGTTACTGCTCGGCGAATGGCAACCCCAAGACCCGCACTGGCTGCAACAACTGGAATCGATCGACCGCTTGCCGGTGGAACCCGCAACGCCGCCGCCACCCGTCTCCGTCGAGCCTGGTGAGCCCACGCCATCATCCCCCGCGGCCGCCTCTACACTCAGGGTGGAGGCGCACCAATGAGACGCCTGCCGATCTTGCTGTTATTCATCTGGCTGCCGCTCGCCAGCGCAAGCGCCGATAACTCGCCTCCGTCCATTGAACAGCCAACCGCGCAACAGCGCCAGCTCCTCGATCAGGTGCTCCCCGAGTGGCAGCAGCTACCGGCCGATCGACAGCAGAAATTAATGCGCGGATTACAACGCTGGCAGGGGTTAACGCCGGAGCAGCGTCAACAAATCAAACCGCGCCTGGAGAAATGGCAACAGCTGCCGGAAGATCAGCGTCAACGCATTCGCCAGAATTTTCGTCAATTTCAGCAACTATCGCCGGAGTCGAGAAACCGACTCCGCAAGCGGGCGGAAAAATTCAACAACCTCCCCCCCGAACGACGCCAGGAGCTGCGCCGTCGCTGGCAACAGATGGACGGCAAACAGCGTCAGCGCATCAAGCAACGAATGGCCCGACCGGGCCAGGGCAGGGATAGTCAGCGTCAGCGCAGCTATCGGCGGCCGCCCTCCACCCACACCCCCCGGCAAAGGCCCCGGCCCAACCGCTGACCCGGTAAATGGCGGGCAGGCTGATTAGTTAAATATATCGGTCTACAATACTCTTCACCCGGCGGGACACTCACGCCCGCCAAACCGCCAGTCCCTGTCCCACTCACGCAGGTTGCAATGAACTTTAGCGGTTGGCGATAATCAAACGGCCCGATTATTTTTGGCAATGACCCCTCGGGGCAGTAGTAGACATTTCGATTCATAAATCCTTATAAAAACAGGGAGAGCAGTCCATGCAGGCCATGGTCTCGGTCGATCAGCTTACGCGTAAATTCGGTGAATTTACGGCAGTCGATGATCTTAGTTTTTCAGTGGCACGCGGCGAAGTAATCGGTTTTCTAGGCCCCAACGGGGCCGGAAAATCCACCACTATGAAAATGATTACCGGGTTTCTTGCCCCCAGCGCCGGCCGCATTGAAATTTGCGGTGCCGATATCGAGCAGGACCCGAAAGCGTCAAAAAAGCTGCTCGGTTACCTCCCCGAAGGGGCCCCCATGTACGGCGATATGACCACCGAGCGTTTTCTGCTGTTTGTCGGTCAGGTACGCGGATATCGCGGCGACGAACTGACTGACCGCGTTGATCAGGCGATCCAGCGCATACAGCTGGGCGAAGTGCGCCACCAGTTGATCGAAACCCTGTCTAAAGGTTTTAAGCGTCGGGTGGGCCTGGCCCAGGCGATTTTGCATGATCCACCGGTGCTGATACTCGACGAACCCACCGATGGCCTCGACCCGAATCAGAAACACGAAGTACGCAACCTGATCAGTGAAATCGCCCGGGACAAGGCGATCATTATCTCCACCCATATTCTCGAAGAGGTCGATGCGGTCTGCAGCCGCGCGCTGATTATCGACCGGGGCCGGTTGCTCGCCGACGGCACACCTCTGGAGCTTGAAACCCGCGCCGAAGGCCACAATGCCATTGAACTGGTGGTGGCGACCGAACATCAGCAGGCAGTTCGCGCGGGTCTGCAGGCTATCCGTGGCCTGCAGCGCATCGATGAGGCACCCTTTGGTGAACAGCGGATTG
>JAYNPV010000042.1:0-5780 GCA_038113925.1 Gammaproteobacteria bacterium
GTGATGGATGATCTGCTTGATATCGCCTACCGAGATCGGGTCGACACCGGCGAAAGGCTCATCAAGCAGAATGAATCCCGGGTCCATCACCAGCGCCCGTGCAATTTCCACCCGTCGACGCTCGCCACCGGAAAGCGCCTGGCCGAGGCTATCGCGAACATGGGTGACATGCATTTCAGCAAGCAGTTCTTCGAGACGTTGTTCCCGTTGGGAAGGGGTGAGTTCGGTGCGGGTTTCGAGGATGGCCATAATATTATCTGCCACACTCAGCTTTCTGAATATCGACGCCTCCTGGGGTAGATAACTGATGCCATTGCGGGCACGCTGATGCATGGGCTGGTGAGTAATGTTGGTCCGGTCGAGACGAATGTCACCGGAGTCTGCTCGAATCAGGCCGACAATCATGTAAAAAGTAGTGGTCTTGCCCGCACCGTTGGGGCCCAGCAGGCCGACAATTTCACCCTGGCTAACCTGCAGTGACACGCCATTGACGACCCGCCGGGTACGATAGGATTTCACCAGGCTACGGGTGACCAGTTTGCTCATTTCACCTTGCTCAGCGGGTCGGTTCGGTTTGTTTGCTGCGTCCAGGTAGAACCATGTGTACGCGGCCGCCACTTTCGCCGCCGGTGGCGGCGCGGGCCTTGATTTTGTCTGTTTTCATGTCGTAGGTGATATGTTCGCCCCGAAATTGCTGCGCCCCCTGAATGACAAGGGCATCCCCGTCAAGAAACAATTTATCCTGGGTGACCAGATAGCGGATCCGTTTGGCAGTCGCCACCACGTCTTCGGGTTTGTCATCCGGTCGTTGTTTAAACCGGCCGGGTCGGCCAAAGGTGGTGATAACCTCGGTCGCCCCATCCTTGCTTTCAACAATCAACTTATCGCCCGTCAGTAGCAGGCTGCCCTGGGTCAGTTTAACTTTTCCCGTGTAGGTGCTGATTCCCTGCTGATCGTCCATCTCGGCCCGATCAGCGGTTAAATTGATCGGTTGTTCGCTGTCGCTTTGCAATGCCTGCGCCCGATCGGGTGCTGAGATCAGGATCAGAACAAAACAGAGGGCAGACAGGAAGCTAACGGTGGACGGGTAGCAGGAGGGCTTACCGGTTTTAATTGCGGTCAGATTCATATATTCCACGCACATTAGAGAGAAGAACCAGCTTGCCGGTGCGGCTATTGACGTGCATGCCGATTCCGGTAGTAGTGCCAGTCGGGCTGATAATTTTCACCGGGGTGCTGGTTTCTGCAAAATCCTCGTCGGGATAAAGCAGGAGTTCGTCCATTTCGGCAGTTACCGGGTCATCTCCCTGGCCGACGAGCACGACCTGATCGACCAGCACCAATTCGGTTCCGTCTTTGTTACTCCAACCATTTTGTGCGGAAATTGTCACCGGACCCTGCTCGTCACGGAAGCGGACATAATCGGGCTGAATAAATTCGGAATCGCCAGTGTCGCGAAAATGTACCATCTTTTCTGCACTCAGCCGATAAGCCGGCTTGCCCTCTACATCCAAAGCGAGGGTGGTGAACTGATTGGCCCAGAAATCGGGCCGATGGGGGGTTGCGCTATCGTCAATATCCTGCCGGGTTGACTGGTTGAAAAGTAACCACCCGCTTAACAGCAAACCTACTATTAATAGTGCCTGAGGAGTTCGTCGGCCTTCGGGCAGGGGAATTGAAAACTTCACTTTGGATATTGTTTTCTAATTAAGTAAACAGGAATGGGGGTGAGGTAGCTCAATTATGGCACTTAAATTAAGTGTGTTTGCCGAGACTGGCGGAGTGGTAGTCAGCACAAAAAAACGCCCCAGGAGGCCTTAACTAAGTGCCGTTGTTGTTGGACCCTCATGCGAGTGGTTTTCCTGTTGCCTTTGCCTTCTAACAAAAAAATTCAGAATCGCGGAATTAACTCCCGGGGTTGGACGCGTCATTCATCATGATGAGTTAACGGTTAACTCTGGGCTTTTATCAGTAGATCACAGACCTCTCTTACCGCACCTTCACCACCGCGGTTTCCGGTAATCCACCCCGCCACCCTTCTGGCGCTCGAATGGGCATCCGCCACCGCCACCGGTAAGCCACTGCGCTGCATAACTGCAACATCCGGCTCATCGTCGCCAACGTAAGCGACCTGCTCCGGTTCGAGTGCAAGCTTGTCCATAAGTTCGTTATAGGCGGCCATTTTGTCGCTCTGACCGGCGTAGTAATGTGCTATGCCCAGCTCGGCCATGCGTCGGTCGACGGCGCTGGAGCGCCGGCCGGTAATCACCGCCACCTGAACGCCATGAGCGATAAGCGCTTTAATACCGTGGCCGTCTTTAACATTAAAGGCCTTGTACTCAGCCCCATCATCGCCGAGCCAGAGCCGTCCATCGGTGAGCACCCCATCCACGTCAAGAATCAGCAGCTTTATCTGACTGGCGCGGTTAAGCACCTGAATATCGGTGGTTGCCGGGGTCATCAAACCACCCCTGCTCTAAAAAGGGTATGCATGTTCAGGGCACCCACAAGCTGTCGATCATCATCGATAACCATCAGGGCGTTGATGCGCTTTTCTTCCATAATCCGCACCGCCTCCACCGCAAGCTGACTGGCGCTGATAGTGATGGAATCTCGGGTCATGATTTCATTGATTTGGCCATTTTTGAGGTCAAGGTCGGCTTCCAGTACTCGGCGCAAATCACCATCGGTAAAGATCCCGAGCAGACGATTATCCTGGTCCACCACCGCCGTCATGCCCAGGCCCTTTTGGGTCATTTCCAGGAGCGCCGCAGAGAAGCTGGCGGTTTGCTCAACCCTGGGAATGGCATCATCTTTGACCATGACATCATTGACATGCAGAAGCAATCTTCGGCCGAGGCGACCGGCCGGGTGAGTGCGCGAAAAATCATCCTCGGTAAAGCCGCGTTCTTCAAGCAGGGCAATCGCCAGGGCATCACCCATCGCCAGTGTCGCTGTGGTGCTGGCCGTCGGTGCCAGATCGAACGGACAAGCCTCTGCGGAGACTGACACGTCCAGATAAACGTCACACTCATTGGCCAGCGTTGATTCACGCCGACCACAAATTGCTATAAGTGGCACACCCAGCCGTTTCAGAATGGGTAGCAGTGTCAATACTTCATCTGTCTCGCCGGAATGGGAGATTGCCAGTACCGCATCGCCGGCGGTTATCATCCCCAGATCGCCGTGACTGGCTTCCCCAGGGTGAACAAAAAAGGCCGGGCTGCCGGTGCTTGCCAGTGTGGCCGCAATTTTGCCGCCAATATGTCCGGACTTGCCCATGCCCAATACCACGATACGACCGGTGCAACCTTTTAGTAATCCGCAGGCGGTGACAAACTCTTCACCGATTCTCCCGGTGAGAGCGCTAACCGCGGTGGCCTCTGTCTGGATAACCGCAGTCGCCATTGAGATGATCTTTTCTCTATTCAAATTAATTCCAATTATTAAAAAAAATGCAATGCGTTGACTGCAATTAATCCGGTCGTCGTATTCCCCCAAGGGGGGGAAGAAGGATGCGGGCTTAACATAAACCGGCCCGGCAACGCCAATATTCCTGTATCCTGGTAGTAAGGATAAATTGCCTACCTGTATTCAATTATCCGTAACATGGTTATTCACCCCAAATGCCGTTCTATGATAACCAGTGTGAGGGTAATGCTGTTCCTTCTGCGCAGAAATTTTTGGAGCCTAGCGCTGAGTGGCGCTCATTCAAGTCCTTGTTAGTCAGACCATCTGAGCTTTCCCGGCCAATGAGAAAATGGTACCCGCTGGCATCCTTGGCTAAATTAGGCTTAATACCATGCCATACGGGTAGAAGGCAGGTTCAACAACCCGGAAGAATTACCCACCTGGATCAATACAGATGATCATCCCCGGGGTGGAAGGGGGGTGAAAAGGGGTTGAAAACCCGTTCCCTTCTATCCGGATAGTACTCCCTGAAACCTTGGGTTACTGCCTAAACAGTCGTTAAATAAAATGCCCACCCAGATTCGAAATGTAAACCTAAAGCCACTATTGACAATTTAGCTCTATAAAGTTTTAGATTGAGTGGTCGCCATAGGGTTATCGAAAGAGAATATAAACGCTAAAACGTTAGGTTGACTCACTATAAAAGCAATGGTAGCTTAGCGCCGCTAAAAGCAATTATCGACTCGTTTTTAGGCGTGGTTACAGGTTTTCGCTGTCGCGGACTTTAGATAGGGTTCAGGCTGTGAAAACCACCGGTCGGGAAACAGGCCAACAAGAAGGAGACGGAACTCCTCCTGGTCCTGGATCCATTACTAATAAAAAGAACGACCAGTGGGTAGGCATGCCAGGAATCAATCACATATCAGAGGGGAATACCTATGTCTTTCAAATATCCAACAGGCAACGTCTGGCGCACCGCCGGTAAAGCCATTGGAGCCGCTGCTTTGGGCCTCATGCTGGCAACCCCGGCACAGGCGGTCCGGTTTAAACTCGCCGACGGCGCCATCGATGGTGCGTTTGATACCACCCTGGGTTGGGGTATGAATATAAGGACGCGTTCTCATAACCCGACGCGCGCTGGCGGCCTCGCCGGTATGCTGGGTAACCGTCAGGTGGCCAAGTGGGAGGTGTTTAATCACACCATTAAGGCCTCCCACGATCTCAGTCTGACCGGTGATAAGTGGGGGGTATTCGTCCGCGGTAACTATTTTTATGATTTTGATGCCGAGCACGAAGTGGATAACCTGCCTAATGCGGCGGAAAACAAGAAAATTCACAACGGCGAGTTTACCGATGCCTACGTTTACTTCCGGTTCGGTAGTGATGATCAGTTCAATTTGCGCCTGGGTAAACAGGTTATTTCCTGGGGTGAAAACACCTTCATCGGTAACTCCATTAACGATATCAACACGGTCGACCTGACCAAACTGAGGGTCCCTGGTGTTGAGCTAAAGGACGCCTTTATCGGTACGCCGGCCGCCTATTTTCAATGGCAGATTAATGACGCCTGGAGCATGGATGTGTTCCAGCTGTATGCGTTTGATGAGTTTCGTGCGGACCCTGCCGGGGCTTTCTTTCTGACCAATGACGCATTCGGGGACGGTTCGTTACTATGCTGCGGATTGGGGGAACGGTGTCGATTTAGGGTTTTACTACCAGAACCTCCACGATCACATTTTCAAGCTCGGTGCGATCGCTGGTCCCCCCGGAGGTGTTCCCCTTTACTTCCGCTGGTTTCCAGAAGACATCGAACGTTGGGGCGTGAGCTGGAATACCACCCTGGGCTCATGGGCCTGGGGCGGTGAGTACGGTTATCGCCGCAACATGAAACTTCAGGGCGATGCGGCGGCCATATTGCTTGGTGTTGGAGCGGGTGGAGTGGATACTCTGAACCCCACCGTGGCCCCCATTCCTCTGGTTGCGGGGTCGGAGTTCAAAGAAGCTGCGGTACGTGATTATGGCCATCACCGTATTCAGATGACCTTCCAGCGTCTCTGGGGACCCATGCCTGAGTTTAAGGCCGATCAGTGGAACACCATATTTGAAGTGGTCCACGGGTGGGTAACGGATATGCCCAGCCAGTCGACGTTTGATCGTTTTGCTGAAAACATTACCAATAACTATCAGGGTTTCCGTGGTCGCTCCAGCCTGACTTACAACAACGCCCTGTTCAACTCGGTTAATGTTACTTTCAAGCAGGCATTTAACTGGGATATCCGCGGCTACGCACCAACCTTTGGCGGTAACCAGGAATTTCAGGAAGATCGTAAGGTCGTCTCGCTTGGTCTTGACTTTGATTATCGCCTGCG
>JAYNPV010000042.1:5790-10578 GCA_038113925.1 Gammaproteobacteria bacterium
GGAAATGGGGTGTGTCATTAACCCACTTCTTTGATGGCGTGCATGATTTGGGTGTATATCCTGGCCGAGGAACCGGCGGTTCTAACCGGATATCTCAAGATAACGCTTCTGCTGACCGGGATTTCCTCGCCTTCAACGCGAGTTACACTTTCTAATTATTGTCTTCTGATTAAAACCCGCCTGAGTGGACTGCTCAGGCGGGTTTTTTTTTGTCGAATTGCACGCAAATCCTGTGTCGGATAGCTAGACTAATCTCTGTTTCACGGCTATCCTAAAGTGTCAGACCCGTTGAGTGAGCGTGGCTCAGATCACGCCCTCAATTTGGTTGCACATTTCAGCTAATCAACCCATTTCCGGAAATTTAAATAGGCTAGTCCGGTGAGTATCAATACCGGCATGGCTTAATTTGTTCCCGTCGAGGAGGAATATGAGATTTCAACGCGTCAGCCAGTTTTGCCAATTGTCGTTGGTGTCCTTCCTGGCCTTTTTTGCTGCACCCACCAGTGCGGTTGCGGAGATTGCCGAACAGGATCAGATGCTGCGCCCGGCCTTTTCGGGGCCCATGGTTACCAAAGCGTTTATGATTGGTTTAACCCAGGTGGGTGAGCGAATTTTCGCCACTGGCCAGGGGGGCATCATTATCTATAGCGATGACCAGGGTCAGAGCTGGACTCGGGGCGAGGTTCCTATTGCGGTAACCCTGACCGCTATCAGTTTTGCCGATGAAAATACCGGATGGGCTGTCGGTCATGATATGACCATACTGAAAACGGTCGATGGCGGTGAAAGCTGGCAGATTCAGAATTTTGCCCCGGATTTGGATACGCCGTTGCTCGATGTCTGGTTCAGGGATACCAATAATGGCTATGCCGTGGGCGGGCGCGGTAATTTTATGTGGACCACAGACGGTGGTGTCGTCTGGAACCTGAAAGAAGTCTGGACCGATGATGAGCTGGTACCGGACGCGCATATATTTACCATCAAACCCGCCCCTAATGGCGATCTGCTAATGGTCGCGGAGGTAGGAACGCTATTTCGCTCCAAAGATATGGGTGAGACCTGGGAAACGCTCGAATCTCCCTATCGTGGATCCTTCTTCGGCGTTGCTTTTCCGTCCGTCGATCGCTATATCGCCTATGCCATGTTGGGCAATGCCGGAGTCAGTGTGGATCAAGGAGATAACTGGGATACGCTGGAGACAGGGGTCAATAAATCGCTCCTTACCAGCTATATAACCGATGATGGCACCGTGGTTCTTGCGGGCATGGCAGGTGCCGTGGTGGTTAGCGAAGACGGCGGTCAGACGTTTACGGACCGATCCATTGAGCAGCGCGTGGATATTACTGGCTTGTTGCCGTTGGATAACGGCAAGTGGTTAATTGCTTGCAGTCGTGGCGTGATGGAGATCGAAATTTAGCCCGGTGCTGTTTGTTTCCCACTCAGGTCCCCAATCAGTTTAAGGCCGGCAGTAGAACCGGCTTCACCATTTTAGAGGAATTTCTCATGTCTACGGACTCGAATCAGGGCATTTTGGCCCGTATTTCAAGCTTCCTTGCAGACTGGCAGATCAAGCATCGCTTGCCCTTGATGCTGTTTTTTGTCGTTGTTACCGCATTGCTCGGGTATCAGGCGTCTTTTCTGCGTATGGACCCTGGATTTGATAAATCAATCCCGGTTAACCACGACTACATGAAGATATACCACGAATACAGCCCGGTATTCGGGGGCGCCAACGTGGTGATTATCTCGATGATGGTCAAGGAAGGGGATATTTTTACCGAAGAGTTCATGGATGACCTGGCCGCGGCCACTCAGGACACCCTGTTTATCCGCGGCGTTGACCGCTCTTCGGTCACCTCGATTTTTTCTCCCCAGGTTAATTTTGTTGCCGTTAACGAAGATGGCTTCGTCGGATACCGGGTTGTCAAACCGGATTTTGCCAATACCCCGGAGGATCGCGAGGAGGTTTATCGAAATCTGCTGCAGTCTGACGAAGTGGGTCGTCTGGTGACCGCTGATTATAAGGGCGCGCTGATCCGAGCCGAATTGGTTGAAGTCGACCCGACAACCGGAGAAGCCCTCAATTACGGTGACGTAGCAGCGGCACTCGATGAGATACGAGCCAAATACCAGAGCGATAATGTGTCGGTTCACATTATTGGTTTTTCCAAGTTTATCGACCTGGTGATCGACGCGGCTCTGGGGGTTGTCTGGTTCTTTGTGATTGCATTGGCGATCACCGCTGTGCTGCTTTATTTTTATGCCTCTTCCGCACAAGTCACTTTTTTGGCTCTTCTCGTTGCATTAACCGCGGTGGTCTGGCAATTGGGCCTGATCCATACCATGGGCTATGGCATTGATCCCTTGTCGATTCTGGTGCCCTTTCTAATCCTGTCCATCGGGGTGAGTCATGCCATACAGATGACTAACGCGTGGAAGCTCGAAATGATGAAAGGGGCGACCAACAAGCAGGCCGCTCGGGAGGCCTTTAACAAGCTGTTTATCCCCGGTGCCACCGCGTTACTTACCCTTGCGGTGGGCTTTGCGGTTATTTCGCTGATTGATATTCAAATTCTGTTTGAATTGGCAATCACCGCGAGTGTCGGCACCGCTGTGATGATACTAACCAATAAGTTCATGTTGCCCGGACTGCTTTCCTACGCCCGCATGAGTCCGGAAAAAATTGAAAAATTGCGCGCCGGAGCTGAGGTCGAACACCGGCCGTTCTGGCGATTCCTCTCGACTTTTGCCGATCGAAAACGCGGTAGCTGGGTGCTATTGGTGGCGGTATTTGCATTAATGTTCGGCGTCTGGAAAGGCTCTGATCTGATTATCGGTGACAGTGAAGCGGGGGCGCCGGAGTTCTGGCCCGATGCCCGCTACAACCAGGATATCAATTCCATCATCAGCAATTTCAACATCGGTATCGATGAGATTACCGTTATCGTTGAAATGGCCAACGACGGCTGCGTGAATCACGCCATTATGGAAACCGCTGACCATTTTGTCTGGGAAATGTCGAATGTTCCCGGGGTGCAGTCGATCAAATCTTTATCAACCATTGTTAAGGTTCGCACCGTGGGCAATAACGAGGGTCATCCCAAATTTTTTGCCATGCCACGGGATCAATACTCGCTCAGTTCAGCGCTTCGCAATATGGAGCTGAATCAGAAAGTATTCAACGATAAATGCGACGCCATCCCGGTACGTATTTTTCTCGCTGATCACAAAGCGGATACCCTGGAGACCGTGGTTACGGCGGTGAAGGAATTTGAGGCGGAATATGGTCGTGATGAAGTCCATTTTCGCCTGACTTCGGGAACCGCCGGCGTTATGGCCGCCATCAATGAAGCGGTCACCGAAGCAGAAATGACCATGCTGATTGCGCTCTTCACCGCCACCGGCATCCTTACCTACCTGACCTTCTTCTCCTTTCGTGGCGCGCTCTGCGTGTTAATTCCGTTAGGGCTGGTCTCTTATCTGGGTAACGCGGTAATGGTGATGATGGATATCGGTCTGAAGGTATCCACCCTGCCGGTGGTTGCGCTCGGCGTAGGCGTCGGGGTCGATTACGGGATCTATCTGTTTTCCCGTATGCAAACCGCCTTGCGTGAGGGCAAAGATATGAAAGAGGCTTATTATTACGCCCTGACATCCTCTGGAACGGCCGTGGTATTCACCGCGACTACTATGAGTATCGGGGTGGCGACCTGGTATTTTTCCGACCTGAAATTCCAGGCGGACATGGGTCTGCTGTTGGCCTATATGTTCTTTGTGAATATGGTGGCGGCGATATTTGTTCTGCCGTCGCTGGCTGCATGGATTGTTAATCCGGAAGCTGAAAGGGCATCGGTGCGGGGAATGTCCCACTAGCCGCATCGCGATTAGAAATCAGGCCGGTCATTCCTGGAGTGACCGGCCTTTTTTTTGTCTGATCGGGTAAGATGCGTGGCGAATATTTGATCCACCACGTTTCGGAGATCCCATGTCCGCAGAACCCCGGTTTATACCCGTCAATATAGCCGTACTTACGATTTCAGACAGTCGCACGGAAGCAACCGACAGTTCCGGAAAAGTACTGGTGGAGCGGTTGCAGGACGCGGGTCATCACCTGAGTGACAAAAAGATCGTTCCTGACAATATCTACGCAATCCGAGCGATCGTCTCTCAGTGGATTAACGACGAACAGGTAGAGGCAGTGGTGACCACCGGGGGGACCGGGGTCACCGGCCGCGATGGCACCCCGGAAGCTATCCAGCCGTTACTCGATAAAGAGATAACCGGTTTCGGCGAGCTATTCCGCATGCTCTCTTATGAGGAAATTAAGACCTCAACCGTGCAGTCCCGCGCGCTGAGCGGGGTAGCCAATGGTACCTATATATTTTGCCTGCCGGGGTCGTCGGGTGCCTGCCGTACCGGTTGGGACCGGCTTATCAATGATCAGCTCGATCATCGTCATCGACCCTGTAACCTGGTGGAGCTAATGCCGCGATTAAGAGAAAAGTAAATCGTGCCCATTAGTCTGACGGTTGCCGACATCACCAAACTCGAGGTTGACGCGATCGTTAACGCGGCCAATAAAACTTTGCTCGGGGGAGGTGGTGTGGACGGTGCTATCCACCGGGCCGCCGGGCCACAACTGCTGGAGGCTTGCCGCCGGTTACAGGGTTGTGACACCGGAGATGCCAAAGTTACGCCGGGATTCGCGTTGAACTGCCGCTGGGTCATTCACACGGTCGGGCCCGTATGGCAGGGTGGTAACCTAAACGAGGCAGAGTTGTTGGCAAG
>JAYNPV010000042.1:10588-15619 GCA_038113925.1 Gammaproteobacteria bacterium
TACCGGTGTTTATGGCTACCCGCAAGACCTGGCCGCCGGTATCGCTGTGTCAACACTTACTGACGAGCTTGAGTCGATATCTGATATGCAGGTCATTCTGGTCAGTTTTAGCGAAGCCGATCACCAGGTTCTGACCCGGGCACTGGAATCTCTTCAGTGAAACGCCAGGATATTAAACCTACGCTTGCCGTCGGTTGTTTCGTCTTTAATGGCCGGGATCAACTGTTGATGATTCAGCGTGGCAAATCTCCTGGGCGGGGGTTGTGGACGATCCCCGGCGGCGGTGTCGAATACGGGGAAACGCTCGCAGCAGCCTGTCGACGTGAGGTGATGGAGGAAACCGGGATCGACATTGAGCTGGGCGAAATGTTAACCGTGTTTGAGCCGATGTTTGAAGATTTCCATTATGTGATTATTGATTATCTGGCAGTGCCTTCAGCGACTTCCAGTAGGATTCCCGTGGCTGGGGATGATGCCAGTGACGCCCGCTGGGTGGCAGTGGATGAGTTTGATCAATTGTCGTTGACCACCGATCTGCTGCCGGTGGTCGAGCAGGCGGTCGCCCTGGCGGATGCCACCGGGTTGTTTGATCTGTCCGGGGCCAATTAACGCTAGCTACTCATCAGTACTGCAGTTCCATGACCGGTCAGGCCAGGCCACGCTAAACCGGACGGGAGGAGAGAAGTTCGCCTTTTCCCAATATGACTCCCGCAGGTTGCGGACAAGCGTTGTAGGAGCGGCCTCAGCCGCGACCAAGGGGTGCTAGAAACCCTGGCTGTCGCGACTGAAGTCGCTCCTACGGAAACCAAGGTGGGCTCTGTCTATCGAACGTCTCAAGGTCGGTTTTCTCCGCAGCGGCGTTGCCTTATGCGTCTGGTTCAGGGGGGAAGTGGCCGCCGTTGCTGATATTTAAATGGCGTTAACAGGCCCCGGCTAAGCCCCGGCAAGATGTCCCAGTGGCTCAGGCTATCACGGTTTTCCCGGGGCGATGGGGGATTTCTACCACCAGTTTGGGCACCAGGTAACCCGGCAACTGGCGCTGCATTTCAGCGATCAATGATTCGCCCCGCTGTTGGGTTACCGCAAAGTGCGCGGTGGCTTCGACTCGATCAGGCAGGTGTAAGTAGTAAGGGATCACCCGGTGTTCCAGTAAGGTACGGCTTAGGGTGGTGAGGGTGTCGATATGGTCATTGACGCCCGCCAGCAGTACCGATTGATTTAGCAATATCACCCCCTGGCTTGCTAGTTTTGCCATTGCCCTTCGGCAGGCTTCATTCAGTTCATCGGCGTGATTAACATGCAGCACCATTACCGGCTGCAGTCGGCTGTCCGCCAGCAATTGAACCAGCGTGTCGGTAATGCGTTCCGGAAACAGGGCAGCGGTACGGCTATGAATGCGCAGGCTGTGCAAGTGGGGAATGGTTTCGAGCTTCCTTATCAGTAGCTTCAGCCGTCGATCAGAAAGCGACAGCGGGTCACCGCCGCTCAGGATGACTTCGCGAATTTCTACATCCTGGCGGATATATTCCAGTGCACTTTCCCAGTCATCCTCGTTACCGGCGGACTCCGAGTAGGGATAGTGACGGCGAAAACAGTAACGGCAATGGACGGCGCAGGCGGCGGTTGTGATTAACAATACCCGGCCGTGATATTTGTGCAGGAGTCCTGGTGCCACCTGGGCATTGGTTTCGGCAAGGGGGTCAGTCAGGTAACCGTCGTGGGTATCAAGCTCCTCCCGATGGGGCAGGAATTGTCGTAACAGCGGATGGTTTAATTCGCCAGCGGGGATGCTGGATAGCAGCCGGCGAGGCAATTTGAGCGGGAACTGCTCTGCCGCTGCCTGGGCAGCGGCCAGTTCTTCATCCGGTAGATTCAGCGTTGAAAAGAGCTCGGTGATATTGCTCAGGGTATGGCCGCTTCCGGCTGTTTGGCGGGTGTCTATCTTGTCGCTTCGCGCTAACATGTGCAGTTCAATCAGAGTGCCGCGGCCAGGATGCGTGGTGGGCGGAATTACCAGCTAATTATTGAGGAACAACATGGCATCTTACAGCACCAATGAGTTTCGTAGTGGCCTGAAAGTGATGATCGAAAATGACCCCTGCGAAATAGTTGAAAATGAATTTGTGAAGCCTGGCAAGGGTCAGGCTTTCAACCGGGTGCGGCTGCGTAATCTGAAGACTGGGCGTATGTGGGAACGCACCTACAAATCCGGTGAATCAGTGGAAGCTGCGGACGTGCTGGATACCGAAATGGAGTTTCTCTACAGTGATGACGAAGCCTGGTGGTTTATGAATCCAGAAACATATGATCAGGTTGCCGCCGATAAGGCGGCTGTCGGCGATAGTGCCGGGTGGTTAAAACCGCAGGACAGCTGCACCGTGACCCTTTGGAACGAAGTGCCTATTGCCGTGGTGCCCCCCAATCATGTCGTGCTCAAAGTAATGGAAACGGATCCCGGGGTTAAAGGGGATACTGCCCAGGGCGGAAGCAAACCGGCGACCCTTGAGACCGGTGCCGTGGTGCGGGTGCCGCTGTTTGTCGAGGAGGGCGATCTGTTGAAAGTAGATACTCGCAACGGCGAATATATCTCCCGCGCTAAGGAGTGACGGCCGGGTCGCGGGCCGGGCTTGAAGCGCTAAAAACCTGGGCACAGGTATTGGCCGAGCTGCGGTGCTTTTTTGCTGACCGTGAAATTCTGGAAGTGCAGACACCGCTCGCACGAAATTATGCGGTCACCGACCCCTATTTGAACTGTTTTAGGCTTGACGCCCCGGGCATGCAAAACTCGCATTCAAGGCTCCACCTGCAGCCCTCTCCCGAACCTGCGATGAAGCAGTTACTGGCGGCCGGTAGCGGTAGTATTTATCAAATCTGCAAGGCGTTTCGAGCTGGTGAACAGGGCAGGAATCACCTGCCAGAGTTCACCCTGCTTGAATGGTATCGCCAGGGATATGATCACTGGCAATTGATGGATGAAGTTGCCGAGCTGGTCAATCAGGTGTTGGGTGCGCGGCCAGTAGAAAAAATTGCCTGGCGGGAGGCCTATATTCGGTTTGCCGGTATCGACCCGGTGACTGCCACCGAACAGGCGCTGGCCGCTTGCGCTGGTGATTCTGGTATTGAATCAGTCGGGACCGCGGATCATGATGACCGTCGACGGCTGCTGCTGGATCAGATACTGGTCTCCCGAGTGGAAGCGAATCTTGGCCAGGGCTGTTATACCTTCCTCCATGATTATGCGGCAGATCAGGCGGCGCTGGCGAGGGTCAGTGATGACCCCTGGCCGGTAGCCGAACGGTTTGAGCTCTATATCGACGGCCTGGAAATTGCCAACGGTTTTCATGAACTGAATGATAGCGTTGAGCAGCGCCGGCGATTTGAGCAGGAGGTCGCTTATCGACGTAAAAATGGCTTGCCCGAAGTTGATCTTGATGAGCCCCTGCTCGATTGTCTGGATAGGCTTCCCGATTGCGCCGGAATTGCCCTGGGGGTTGATCGGCTGATCAAGATTAAAACCGGTGTGCCGGACCTGAATACCACTCCGGTCAGGTAAATGATCGTCCAAGGGCGTATAATGCGCGGTTGATTTAGCTCCTGGTTAACTTGTCCGGTAATCGCTTTTCGATTGTCGGCAGGGGACCGCGTTGAATGCGGCTCCCCAGTTTCTGGATTCCACGGAAGGATCGTGAAAAATGTGTTCTCTCTTCTGTAAAGCGCCGATTCGCGGTGCAATGTCATGAGTGTCACTATCGGTGTTTTGCGGGAACAGCATCCCGGCGAAACCCGGGTGGCCACCACTCCGGCAGAACTAAAACGGCTCTCCAAACTGGGTGTCACCTTTCTGATAGAAAAAGGGGCCGGTAGTAATGCCGGCTTTAACGACGAACTATACGCTGAACAGGGAGCCAGCCTGGTGGAGCGTCAACAGGCGTTGGCGGCGAAGATCGTGCTCACCGTGCAACCGCCTGCCGAGGAAGATCTCCGGCAGATGAAGAACGGTGCGCTGTTGATCGGGTTTATGAATCCCCTCGGTGACGCAGAATTTATGCAGCGCCTGGCCCATTTGGGAATAGACGGCTGTGCCATGGAGCTGATTCCCCGAATTTCCCGGGCGCAATCAATGGATGCGCTCTCTTCTCAAGCAAACCTCGCCGGTTACCGGGCGGTGATCGAAGCGATGCACCATTATGGTCGGGTGATGCCGCTCATGATGACCTCCGCAGGGACCGCCAGACCGGCACGGCTGGTGGTACTGGGTGTGGGGGTTGCGGGCTTGCAGGCGATCGCCACGGCTCGACGCCAGGGCGCGCAGGTTGAGGCCTTTGATGTGCGCAGCGAAACAAGAGAACAGGTGCTCTCGCTGGGCGCAAAATTTATCGATATCGACCTGGGAGAAGAGGGCAGTGGTGAAGGCGGTTACGCCCAGGAGCTCTCCGAAGCTGCCAGGCGGCGTCAACAGGCTGAATTAACCCAGCGGTTGCAGCAGGCGGATATTGTCATTACTACGGCATTGATACCGGGAAAGCCAGCGCCGGTTCTGGTGACTGAAGAGGCGGTCAAGGGTATGCGTGCGGGTAGCGTCATTGTCGATATGGCAGCGGCCAACGGCGGTAATTGTCCGTTAAGCGAAGCCGATCAGGTGGTGACCCGCCACGGCGTAACCCTGGTGGGTATCACCAATTTGCCCGGGCTATTGCCTGCTGATGCGAGTAATTTTTATGGCCGTAACCTGACCCACCTGCTGGAATTACTACTCAACACCGATGACGCGGAGCCAGCCGGTACGGCACAGATCAATCTGGACCTTGATGACGAAATCATTGCCGGTTGTTTGGCGGTGCATCAGGGTAACGTCTGTTTTGGACAGGGAGGTTAGGCCAGTCATGTCGCTCATACTATTTTCGATTTATATCTTTGTGTTGGCCTGTTTTGTCGGCTACCAGGTGATCTGGGGAGTGACCCCGGCACTACATACCCCCTTAATGTCGCTGACTAACGCAATCTCCGGAATTATTGTGGTTGGCGCTATTC
>JAYNPV010000043.1:0-3433 GCA_038113925.1 Gammaproteobacteria bacterium
GTCACGCTGATATAGCGCCTTTAAAAGACCGGATTGGCTGTTACCTGGCGTTCTGTGAATACATGTCAGGTCCCGGATGAATCCATAGCCCCAGGGAGTTATGCATGGCACGGCTACACTGGCTCCCCAACCTGATCAAATGATATACCGTAAGAGCGGCCCCGGTTAAAGTTATCGCTGCCCGTAGCAGCGTTGATAAGGGTCTCTAGCCGACTACGCCTTTGCGCTTAATCTTCCCTCATCAGCGGCGACCCATGGCCGCTTATCTGCGGGTGGTCTACCATTAGCAATCTGATTATTGGGCGAGCCGTAAATGACGGCTGCAGGTTTCCGGGGATCAATACCATGCAAATGCGCTTACTGGGCAACACGGGTTTACTGGTTTCAAAATTCTGTATGGGGGCCTGGACATTCGGTAAGGACCGATTTGGTCTGGGCGGTCTGGATGCGGCCCAGAGTCTGGCGATTGTGGATCGGGCGCTGGATGCGGGCATCAACTTTTTTGATACTTCAAACAATTACAGTTTCGGTCAGTCGGAAGAGCTGCTGGGTGCCGCGCTGGCGGGCCGGCGTGACCAGGTGGTGATCTCGACCAAGGTGCGCAGCCCCCTGGGTGAGGGGCCAAACCAGCAGGGGCTGAGTCGCCACCATCTGTTAAGTTCGGTGGATGGCAGTGTACCGCGGGTGCATTCCGACTATATTGATCTGCTGTTTAGACAAGGCTTGGATGAGGTGACCCCGCCGCTGGAGACCCTGCGGGCGATGGATGATCTGGTGCGCAGCGGCAAGGTGCGCTATGTCGGTGCATCGAATCTGGCGGCGTGGCAGCTGGCGGAGTTTCTGGCCATTTCCGAGCGCGACAAACTGCCCCGGTTTGAGATGCTGCAGGCCTATTACAACCTGGTTGGCCGCGAGCTGGAGCACGAGCTGATCCCTCTCTGCCAGTACAAGCAGGTGGGTATCATGACCTGGAGCCCGCTTGCCAATGGTTACCTGACCGGTAAGTATCGCCGCGGTGCCGGGGGGCGGCGCGATATACCCATGTTTAGTAATTTCCCGCCGATTAACAGCGAGCAGGGCGAGAAGGTGATCGATGAACTGGAAACAGTTGCCGAATCTCACGCCACCAGCTGCGGCGCGGTGGCGCTGGCGTGGCAACTGGCTAAACCAGGGATTACCTGTCCGATTCTGGGCGCTAAATCGGTTGAGCAGCTGGAGCAGAATCTGGCGGCCGACGGGCTAACCTTGTTCACCGAAGAGATCGCCCGGCTGGATGAGGTGAGCGCGATCCCGGTGCCTTACCCAAACTGGATGATGAGCTTTATGAATCAGCCCCGGTTGGGCTAATCTTGGTACCTGTCTGCCTTTTCTCCCGGGCAACCTGTCGAAGTGAAGGGTGTCGCAGGTAATGTGCAAGGAATTGTTATGAAAATAGATTGTTTTACCCACGTCATGCCGGTGGATTTTTATCAGCGGCTGAAAGCGGCCATGACCGGGCCGGATTACCTGTCCGGCATGCTCGACAGTATGCCGGAGCTGGCAGACATGGATCGCCGCATTGCGATCATGAATCAGCAGGGCATCGACAAGCAGGTGATCACCCTGTCGTCGCCGCCACTGGAGGTGGCGATTGATGATCCGCAACTGGCGGCGGAGCTGGCGGTGGTGGCGAATGATCAGATTGCCGAAATGGCGGCCAGGCAGCCGGATCGCTTTATTCCGGTGGGCATAGTGGCGATGAACAACCCCGAGTCAATGGTGGAGGAGTCGCGGCGCTGCCTTGACGATCTGGGCATGAAGGGGGTGGTCATCTATACCAGCGCAAGGGGTAAGCCGCTGGACCTGCCGGAGTTCCAGCCGTTTTTTGATTTAATGGCAGAGCGGGATGCGCCCATCTGGCTGCACCCGGCACGCGGCGGCGGTCAGGCCGATTACGTGGGTGAGGATGCCTCAAAATACTGGATCTGGCAGGTATTCGGCTGGCCCTATGAGACCACCGCTGCCATGACCCGGCTGGTGTTTGATGGCCTGTTTGATCGTCATCCTGATATCAAGATAATCACCCACCACGCCGGGGCAATGTTGCCGTTTTTTGATAAGCGCGTAGAGTGGGTCTACGACCGTCAGGGTCTGCCGGAGTTAAACCAGGCGCGAGAAAAACTGCAGGGCAAACCCACCGATTATTTTCGTCTCTTTTATAACGATACCGCGCTGATGGGAAGTATCGCCGGGATGCAGGCAGCCTATGCCTTTTTTGGTGCCGAACGACTGCTATTTGGTACCGATACGCCGTTTGATGGCATGGGCGGAGAAGGGTTTACCGCCGATACCCTGAAGAGCATCGAGGCGATGCCGATTCCGCCTGCCGAGCGCGATTCGATTTACAGTGGCAATCTGTTGCGGTTAATCGGTGATTGAGCAAATGCCCACCTGTTTTTCCCCCTTGTCTGCAAAGGAAATGATGGATGAGTTCGCCGGATCAAGCTGAATCTTTGAATGTCTACGGTGAGCCGCTGCAGCCCTGCAGTATGGACCCCCTCACCGGTTATTTCCGCGACGGCTGTTGCAACACCGCTGACCATGACGTGGGGTCGCATACGGTCTGTATCGTTGCTACCGCCGAGTTTCTCGAGTACTCGCGGTTTCGCGGCAATGATCTGTCCACTCCCCGGCTTGAATTCGGCTTTGCCGGGGTACAACCGGGCCAGAGCTGGTGCCTTTGTGCCAGTCGCTGGATGGAAGCCCACGAGTTGAAGATGGCCCCGCAACTTAAGCTGGCAAGTACCCATCAACGGGCGTTGGAGATTATTCCGCTGGAAATACTTAAGCAATATGCGGTGGATCTTAACTGATCCGCAGAGTTTGATTGGCGGATATCGGCCATGACCCGGGGCGGCAAGCGGCTGGTGGCAGGGCTGGGCTGGGGCAGTTTTCTACCCGTGTTGCTGATCGCCTTGCTAACCCTGGGCTGGGAACTGCTGGCCTGGCAGAACTTTGGTTACCCGCTGCTGCATCGCTGGCTGAGTATTGGTGTAACCATCGATGAATACGGACCCAAAAATCCGGTTCGACCCGGGTTTCAACAGACCGACCTGCAGGAGCGGTCGCGCCTGTTTGCAGGGATAGTCCGGGCGATTCATCACCAGGGCGAGGGCCTGACCGGGTTGGTCTACCGGAATCCACAGGGGGAGGCGCTGGGTAAATTGCTGACCCCGGCCGAGGTTCTTCATTTGCAGGATGTGGCGCGCACGGTAGATCTGCTGCGGCCGGCCGGCTGGGTCGCCTGTACGCTGCTGCTGATCGGCTCTCTGGCGATATGCCGTTGGCGGCTTGCGCCACCCTGGAGAGTTTGGCTACCGTCGCTGGCCGGTCTGGCGCTGCTATCGGCGGGTCTGTTGTGGGGGGTGGGGGCGGAGCCGCTGTTTTATCAGCT
>JAYNPV010000043.1:3443-7342 GCA_038113925.1 Gammaproteobacteria bacterium
CCCATTTGCACCCGTCAAACGTGTTTTGGATTGGTTTGTCATTTCATCAGTTAGCGTGGAAACCTGATTTTGCAATGCACCTACAAACTCCGTGAGCTGTGCTACACGAGGATCTTCTTTCGGCTCGCCATCAATGGTTTTTTTATTACGAGGAGTCGCTCATGAGCATGATGATGAAAGCGCCCGATTTATTCGGCGCCATTGCCGCGATCTGGCTGGCTTTGGCGGTAACGCTTCTGCTGCTCTGGCAGGGCCTGATATCGGCCTGTATGCGCCGCCCTCAACCCTAAAACGGATAACAGTATGTCTGCTTATTTAATCTATCGAGCCACGGTCCACGATGCCGAGGCTTACGCCGGCTACATGGCATTGACACCGGGAATCATTGCCCAGTTTGGTGGCCGTTTTCTGGTCCGCGGCGGACGATCGGAAACGCTTGAAGGCGAAAATGAAGGGCGGCGCACGATTATCGTGGAGTTTCCCGATTTTGAGGCGGCCAGACGGTTTTACGATTCCCCGATTTATGCCGAGGCGCGGGCGATTCGCGAGGATGTGGCCAGCGTACAGATAGTGATAACAGATGGCGAGCCCGGCGAGACCGGGCTCTGAACGGGTAGCAGTGGACGGCGGATTAGGGCCGACGCGGGGGATCCGGGTAGCGAATCAGTTACCGACCCGGTTCATCATCTCAATGATTTCCCGGACTTCGTAATCAACGCTGTTATCAAGCAGAACCGCGACCCGGTTGAAGGTGGCAATCATGCTGGTGCCCTTGCCGTTGACGTAATAGGAGTCGATGGGAAATACGTTACGGGTGTCATCAGGGTTGCTGGATTTATTGAGCATGCCCACGCCCATTACTGACATGCCGGCCACTTCAGAGTTGTTCATCAATCGGCTGGCGCGCTCCTGGTCAATTGAGCCGGCGGATTCCACCAGCACGGGCCCGGCGGCCATGTTGGTGCTGTACTGGGAGGCTTTCCAGCGAGCCGCGCCGATGACACCGGGTTGGCGAGCGAGTTCCTGCAACGTCAGTTGTTCGGCCATGATGCTCTCCTTTTAGTGTTTTGGAGGTCATGGTACCAACCGGGCTGTGCCGGTGTCATGCTGTTCTGTCAGCGTTAGTCGCTGGCCAGTCGGGCGTAGCGGCCGCCAGCAAATAGCAACGGTTCGCCGTCACCCGGTTCGCCGGCCACCACCTCGCCGACGACGATCAGGTGGTCGCCTCCGTCATGGAGTTTCCAGAGCTTGCAGTCGAGCCAGCCGATATTGCCGCTGATGATGGGCGCGCCGGTTTCGGCGGTAAAGGTGGTTATGTCGGCAAATTTTTCGCTGCCGCCTTTCTTGGCCATGGTGTTGGAGATATTCTCCTGGTCGGCGGCGAGAATGCTGACACTGAAACACTCTGATTGCTGAATCGGTTCAAGGCTATTGGAGTCGCGAATAATGCAGAACATCACCAGTGGCGGGTCCAGCGATACCGAGCTGAAAGAGTTGACCGTCAGCCCGAAATTATCGCCCTGGCCGTTGTGGGTACCAATCACAGTCACGCCGGTGGCGAACTGCCCGAACAGATTGCGCAGTTGTTTTGAGTCCAAAATAGAGTTCCTGATTGCTAGGGTGAGGGGTTTAATCGCGCCAGGGGATGCCTTCGCGTTGGTAGGCTTCCTGCAGCAGGTCTTTGGCCATCCACTCGTCGGTGGAGAAATTATGGTCGATAAAGTCGTGCTCGTAGAGAAAGGTTTTCAGTACCTCTACACTCTCGAGCATGCGGCCGCTTAGTTCCGGCATCAGTTTGTCGTAAATATCGCGGGTGTAATAGGTGTGAATATCGGCCGGGCTGACGCCGGTTTCCGCCGCCATGGCGACATCGGCTTCATCGTGGTGGGTCTGCGCCCATTGCGCGGCCTGCAACAGGGTACGGGCGTAGGTGATCACCTGTTCCGGATTTTTCCGTACCAGTGAATTACTCACGGTGAGTATTCTTGGCGTGGCGTTGTTGACCTTGGCCCACATGGGTTCGGCGTCGATCAGGTTGGTGAGCATGCGAATTTTGCCATCGGACTCTGCCAGCATGGCGGCAATCTCGCCGCCTTTGGCAAATATGGCATCGACTTCGCCTTTGACCAGGGCCTCTGCCTGACAGTGGTAATAAGAGGCAAGGTTGCGCGCTTTGCCGTCAGAAAAGCTCGGATTGAGCAGCTGAAAATGGTCGCCGGTTTCGATCACATCGACAAAATTGGCTTCGCTTTCCGGTATGCCCTCCAGCTGGAGCGCGGAGACAAACGCTTTCTGTGCCGCGAAGCGGAAAAAATTCATAATCAGCTCCGGCCACACCGGCAGCGCCAGCCGTTTGCCGACCAGATCGGGTACCGTCTGGATGGAGTCATCATCGGCGCGCACAAACAGACCGAGGGTCTCCTCGATAAAACAGACCCCGAGCAGGGAGGTGTCGGCACCATTGGCGCGCGCCCAGACCGGCGGCGAGCCGCCCCCCTCGCGGAACGAATCCCCCAGTTCGTGGCTGAAATGGGTGTTTAAACTACTGCCATCGGCACCGCGTTCGCGGATATTGCGTACCTGCCAGCCGGAATCGGCAAAGGCGTTATCGAACAGATTGTTTTGCTTGGCGATTCCGGAGGAGGTGGGTACCGGGCAGCGGGTGTACCAGAGGGTGTTGCTCATTGGAATTACATTTCTCGGCTGGTTGTGAGTCATAGCCGCGCCAGCCAGCTGGCTGGCGCGAAGGGATCAGATAACGGGGGATTAAACGCCGATATTCTGGTCAAAGAAAAGGGCGTCATCGGGGTCGTGATACCGGGCCACCATTTCGCGTACTTCCGGGTCATCGAGAATGGTCAGGCGACCGTGGTCCCAGAAAGTTTTATCGCCATACTGGATGGTCGGATCGACCACCGGAATCGACATTTCACCGGGGGGAGCCGTGCCGACGGTATGAAAATGAACAATGCGTGGATTGCCGTGAATCATGTACATCCAGGCGTCCAGATTATCCTCCGGCCCGACGTGGGCGAAACAGCGCGGGTTGGTACCGGCATGCCATGAGTTGATGATGTAGCCATCCTTGTCGGTGAGCCGACCGGTCTGCTCAAGAAACCGCTTCAATTCAGACACTGCCTCGTCGGCCCCTTCAAAATCAACCATGCGACCTTCCTTAATCGTCGCCAGTACCGGGCTGGGCAGGGTAATACCGGGCTCTTCAAACTCATGAATGCCGGCAGGGGTTAACCAGCGAATGGCCAGTTTGCCATTGGCGGTCATGCTCATCACCGGTGGGCTGACACTGATCGGAAAGGTGCGCAGGCTGAAGCCGTCACCGGTATCGGTTTTTTTCTTTGCGGTGGCGGGCGGGGTTTCCATTTCGCCATAGTAGTCACTGCCGAGGGGACAGGTAATCCGATAACTCGACTCGGCGGCCAGTTTGGGACCGAAATACTGCATTACCTCCATCATTACCTGGTAATGGACGCGGGCAAACTCGCTGCCGAGGGTGTCCCAGGTGGTGCAGAAATTGAGCAATTTAAGCCCGGTGCCATCAAAGGGTATTAACCTCAACAGACCGGCAAGCATGTGATTGAAAATAGTCACTTCGCAATCCTTCATGGCGGCCATCGCCGGCCCAGGGAGCTCCTCCGGGCCTTTTACGCTGCCCGCCCACATCACATAGACGGTTGCGCCCAGGGCGAAGGCTTCCTGTTCGATAATGTCGGCGACGGCCGTTTCCACCAAGCCGGGCTGGTTAAGAATCAGCACTTCAGTGCCCTGTTTGATGTTAGCGGCGTTAACCAGCAGGTTATGCGCACCGGCGCGAACATCTTCCTCGCTAAAACGGTGCCGGGTAGTGATCGGTTCGTTCTTGCCCATGATGAATCCTCCTT
>JAYNPV010000043.1:7352-11609 GCA_038113925.1 Gammaproteobacteria bacterium
GGGTGGGATAGTGCCAGCGTGAGGGGTGATGTTCCCCGTTGGGGGGTTGGCAAAAATCGGAAGAGACCGAGAATATTAACCCTTTGCCGTTTTCGGGTCGAGAGATCAGGCGGGATTGTTTGGGTCAGGGCAGGGGCTTAGTCGCCGGCCTTTTTCAGCAGCGGGTCTTCCTGGGGCGGCGGCACGACGCGCATCACTTCGGCGAGGGTGGTCAGCCCGGCGGCTACTTTACGGGCACCGGCGACCCGCAGCGGTACCATGCCTCCGAGTAGCGCGGCCCGTTGCAGGGCGCGTAAATCAAGATCATCCTCTATCAGACCGCGAATCGGCGGGTCGATGAGCATCATTTCGTAAATGCCTACGCGACCCAGATACCCGGTTCCCCGGCATTCGTCACAACCTACCGGGCCGAAGACTGTTTCCGGGGGCGGCATTTTTACGGGCCTCACCAGGTTACTCCAGAGAGTCTCATCGAGGGGTTCTTCCTGCTTACAGTCGGGGCAGAGGGTCCGCACCAGCCGCTGTGCCAATACGCCGAGCAGGGTGGCCTCGATTAAATAGGCCGGCACTCCCAGCTCCATCAAACGCGACAGGGATGAGGGGGCGTCGTTGGTATGGATGGTCGACAGCACCAGGTGGCCGGTGAGCGCCGCCTGAATGGCGATGTCGGCGGTTTCCTGATCGCGAATCTCGCCCACCATAATGATGTCGGGGTCCTGGCGCATCAGGGTGCGCACGCCGTCGGCAAAGGTCAGGTCGGCGCCCGGTTGCACCTGGGTCTGGTTGAAGGCCGGTTCGATCATCTCGATGGGATCTTCGATGGTGCAGACATTCAGGGTCGGTTTGGCCAACTGCTTAAGGCTGGAGTAGAGGGTGGTGGTTTTACCTGAACCGGTGGGGCCGGAGACCAGAATGATGCCGTTGGGATGGTTAATCAGCTGGTTCCAGCGGCTATTCTCGGACTTGTCAAAACCGAGTTCACCGAACCCCTTGACCACCGTGTCCGGGTCAAAAATACGCAGCACCATTTTTTCCCCAAACGCCGTGGGAATGGTGGAGGCCCGCAGCTCAACCTCCTGGCCGGCCGGCGAACGGGTTTTGACCCGGCCATCCTGGGGACGGCGTTTTTCAGAGACATCCATGCGGCCAAGGATTTTTAGCCGACTGAGAATACCGGCCATGACGTTATCCGGCACCGTATGCACCAGGTGGAGCACGCCATCGATGCGAAATCGCAATATGCCCTCGCCCCGACGCGGTTCAAGGTGAATGTCACTGGCGCGTTGATCAAACGCGTACTGCAGCAGCCAGTCAACGATATTGACGATGTGCTGGTCCTCGCCATCGCGGGCCCCGGCACCGAGCTCGATGAGTTGCTCGAAATTGCCAATGGCACTGGCCTGTTTCTGGTCGTCGGCAGCACTGTCAATCGATTCGTTGAGTTTAAAAAGCTGATTTAAATAACGGGTGATCTCCAGCGGATTGGCGATCACCCGCACCACTTGCTTTTTGCTGACGTGGGTCACCGTGTCGACCCAGTCGGTGATAAAGGGCTCGCTTACCGCCACGGTAATGGTGTCGGCGTCAGCCTTAAGCGGCAAAATCTGAAAACGACTGGCGTAGGCAAAAGAGATCACCCCGGTGATTGATCGCAGGTCGAGTTTTAACGGATCAATGCGGAAATACTCCATGCCTACCCGGTTGGCCAACCATTCGGAGAGACGCTCGGCACTGAGCGGAAAGCTCGGTGTGGTGATGCTTTTCCAGTTTTGCCGTGCCACCGCCAGCAGCGGGTGATCCTGACTGGCGCCGGCCGACAGGGCCTGGGCGGATTTGGCCGTAATCAGACCATCATCGACCAGCCATTGCAGTAAGCGGCGCAGTTGCAGTTTTCCCTGTGGTTCGCTGTCAGGCATGGGCGTCAGCGTACCTCGGCCAGACCCTGACGACGGGGGTCCATGGCCGCTTTCATGGTGCCGTCTTCGGGGTCGCTATAGATGGCCTGCATGTTGCCGTAGTTGCGACTCAGCTCTTTCAGGGTGTGGCCGAGGGCTTCGAGGCCGGCGATGGTTTCGGCGTCCAGGCCGCCTTTTTCGTACTGAACTTCATCGGGCAGGTACTGGTGGTGAAAGCGGTTGCTGGCCGTCCAGACGGCCGGGTCATCAGCGCCCTCGGCAAATTCCAGCAGTCCCAGCAACACCATGGTGATGATACGACTGCCGCCGGGGGTACCCAGCACCGCCACCTGGTCACCGCGTTCCACGAAGGTGGGGGTCATGCTTGAAAGCGGGCGTTTGCCGGGTTGAATGGAGTTGGCCTCCGCCCCCACCAGGCCATAGGTATTGGGGACCCCCTCTTTGGCGGAGAAATCATCCATTTCGTCATTGAGCACCACGCCGGTACCCGGGGGCACAAAAGCACTGCCGAAGGGAATGTTGATGCTCAGGGTACCGGCAACGCGATTGCCCTGGGCGTCCACCACTGAAAAATGGGTAGTGTCGGTGCCCTCATAGCCGAATGCGTGCCCGGGTAGCTGATCGCTGCGGCTGGCTTTATCGGTGCGAATACTGGCCCGCAACCCGGCCGCATATTCCTTGCTCAGCAGCAGGTCGTAAGGGATATCGACAAAATCGGAATCCCCCAGGTACTGGGCACGGTCCCGATAGCCGCGGCGCATCGCCTCGATAATCAGGTGTTTGCGGGTCAGTGGTGGCTGCTGTTTAAGGTCGAACTGCTCAAGAATGTTGAGAATGGTCACCAGGGCAATGCCGCCAGAAGAGGGCGGAGCCGCGGTGATGATGTTCATACCGTGATAACTGCCGCGTATCGGTTGGCGTTTTACGACCTGATAGTTCTGCAGGTCTTTGAGGGTCCAGATCCCGCCGCCGGCGACCGTGCCGGCCACCAGGTTTTCAGCCACCGGTCCGCCGTAAAAACCATTCCGACCGTGCTCACGCATGGCTTGAATGGTGTCAGCGAGATCGGTCTGGCGGAGCATAAACCCCGGTTCCGGTGCCGCGCCGCCGTCCAGAAATATGGCGCTCGCCGCAGGCGAGGCAGCGAGGGCCTTCAGGCGGATTTTGGCCATGCGTAAATAGTGCTGGTCCACAATGAATCCTTCGCGGGCGATGCGCTCGGCGCTGGCCAGATTATCGGCCAGGCTCAGCTTGCCGTAATCGCGAGTCAGGGTGACCAGCGCCGCCGGTAGACCCGGAATCCCCGCAGCCAGCGGGCCATTGAGCGAGCTGAGTCGCTGAAACTCACCCTGCTCGTCGAGATACATATCGCGGTGGGCGGCTGCCGGAGCGGTTTCGCGGCCATCAATCATCACCTGTTCGCCGCTGGACTGGTCATGCAGTAACCAGAACCCGCCGCCACCAAAACCCGAACTGCTCGGCTCCACTACCCCCAGCACGGCGCTGATGGCAACCGCGGCATCAAATGCATTGCCGCCGGCGGCCAGGGTGTCAAATCCAGCTTCGGTGGCCAGTGGGTGGGCGGTTGCTATTGCCCCGAGTCGTGGCGTGGCAATCGCTACCTGGGTCAACAGGCCTAGCAGCAACGGTAGAAGCAGTTTTCTCATTTTGATGCCAATGTTTTCAAGGTGGGGTTAACGGGGATTTCCTGGTCCGCGAGGCGCTGAAATTTGGTGAATAACTGACGCGGGCTTTCCGCATGATCAGGGTCTTTCTCAATCGATTCCACCGGGCAGAGCATCAGGCATTGGGGCTCGTCAAAATGGCCGACACACTCGGTGCAGGAGTCGGGATCGATGACGTAAATCTCCCCGCCGAAGGAGATGGCTTCATTGGGACAGACCGGTTCACAGACGTCGCAGTTAATGCACTCTTCGGTAATTTTTAAGGCCATTTTCCGGGCGGTCAGGCTTCGGCCAGTTTCTGCTGCAGTCGTTCCAGCACCAGAGGGTGCAGGAACATGGAGACATCTCCCTTAAACCGGGCGACTTCTTTCACCAGACTCGATGAGATGTGGGTGTACTGCTCAGCCGGTGTCATGAACAGGGTTTCGATATCGGGTTTGAGGTTTCGATTCATCGATGCCAGTTGAAATTCAAATTCAAAGTCGGAGACAGCCCGTAAGCCGCGCAGTATCGCCGTGGCACGCTGCGCTTCGGCGAAATTGACAATCAGCCCGGTCACCGGCAGCACGGAGACGTTATCGAGGTGGTTAAGTACTTCGCTGGCCAGTGCCACCCGTTCGTCGATGGTGACCAGGGTCTGTTTGTTGATGTTCTTG
>JAYNPV010000043.1:11619-15530 GCA_038113925.1 Gammaproteobacteria bacterium
ATGGCCACCACCACTTTATCAAACTGGCGGGAGGCCCGTTCAACCAGATCGGCATGACCGTGGGTGATGGGGTCGAAAGAACCGGGATAAACCGCTTTGGTCACTATCTTGATTCCTTAATGGAGGCGACTGAGCCGCCATTGTGCTGGCCTGAGCGGGTTTTGTCATTCCTGCCGGGGGACCGGGCATCGTTGTAACAGCCGGTAGCACACATCGCCGGCAACCTTCTGGCGTTGAATCGTCCAGGGAGCAGCGTTATCCGCCAGCGGGGTATCCCTGAATCGGGAGTGGCTTTCGAGGTAAACCAGAGTGTTGTCGGCCAGCCGGACATGGCCTTGAAGCTGAGGCCATTGTGGCGGCGGATATCCCAGGTCATAGGGGGGGTCCATGAAGACAATCTGCCAGGGATCGTCGGGCAGGTCAGGCCGCTCTGACTGGCGCAAAAACTCGCCAACATCGGCGCAAACCACTTGCAACCGGTCGGTGCCGAGTTCGGCGGCGGACTGGCGCATCTGTTCGCAGGCCTGCGGGTTTTGCTCGACTGCCACCACCTGTCGGGCACCCCGGGAGAGCGCCTCAAAGGCCAGAGCGCCGGAGCCGGCAAACAGGTCCACACAAACGCTGCCGGGGATATCCTGTTGCAACCAGTTGAACAGGGTCTCGCGGACCCGATCAGGGGTGGGGCGCAGACCCTCGATGTTTGCTATGGGCAGGCGGCGACCGCGCCAGAGGCCGGCGATTATTCGTAGTTTGCCCCGCTGTCTAACCAAATTAATCGCCGCCGACGCGAATCTCAACCAGGCGGTCGGGGTCCACGCGGCGGGCATAAGCATCGCGAATCTGTTCGGCGCTGATGGCGTTGATCCGTTGGGTCCAGCTGTCCAGGTAATCCAGTGGCAGATCGTAAAAGCCGATCACCGCCAGGTAACCGATGATTTTGCCGTTGCTGTCGATGCGCAGGGGAAAGCCACCAGTCAGGTTCTGCTTGGCGGCGGTGAGCTCTTTATCGCTGGGGCCGTCTGCCATGAATTTTTCTAGTTCCTGGCGAAGCAGTCCGGCGGCCTCATCGGCCTGGTCATTGCGGGTCTGTAACCCCATCACCAGCGGTCCGGCATCGCGCATGGGAGAAAAATAGCTGTAGGCACTGTAGGCCAGGCCACGCTCCTCGCGTATTTTCTGACTGATTCGCGAACGCAGGCCGCTGCCCCCGAGGACATGATTGCCCAGAAACAGGGCGAAGTGGTCGGGATCCCCGCGCCTGACCACCGGCTGACCAATCAGCACATGGGTTTGCTGGGAGGGATGGGCAATCTTTTCAACTGCGCCCATGGACGGCTCAACCGCTGGCAGCGCTGGTGCGCCGTCGCCGACTGCCAGCTGCTCGCTGACCTGGTTGGCAATCTCTTCAGCCTTGGCCTGGTCGAGGTCGCCCACCATCACCATCAGGCAGTTGGCGGCGCTGTAGTAGCGTTGTTTAAATGCCAGCAGTTGTTCCCGCTGCAGGGTCGCCGCGCTCTGTTCGGTGCCCGACGCCATGGTGGCATAAGGGTGATCGCCGTAGGCAGCGCTGAAAAATGCGCGCCGCGCCAATGCACCGGGGTTCTGCTTTTCCTGTTGCAGGCCAATCAGTAAATTATTGCGCTCGCGCTCAAAATCAGCCGCCGGGTAGCTGGCATCACCGATGACGGTGGTAAAGAGTTTCAACGCCGGTTGCAGATGATCTGCATCGCTTAGGCTGCGCAGACTCACCATGGCCATGTCATTGCCGACTGAGCTGCCGACCTGGGCCCCCAGGTCATCAAATCCGGCCGCTATGGCGTCGGCGTCCAGGGTGGTTGTGCCACTGAACAGCAGCTCGTTAGTCATCATCGCCACGCCCTGCTGGTCGCCATCTCTGGCAGAGCCGGCGTCGCAGACCAGTTGCAGATCGATCATCGGCAGCGCCGGGGCCGCAACAAACAGCACCTTACTGCCTGCGCTGCTTTGCCACTGTTCGATCGCCGGGCCGGCCGTGGCCAGGGGGGGTATCAGCAGTGCCAGCGGCAGTATGCATGCCGTTATCCGTCGCGCCCTGATTTTCTGCAAGATTCTCATCTCCCGAAAGTGATGGTTTTCAGAATGCCGGTTCAATGTCTTAACCCCACGGCGGGTGCTCGCCTGGGTCGATTGGGATCAATCGGCTGAGGATCGAGAATGGCGACCGTCAACTGATCCGGCTGCAGGTATTTTTTGGCGACCTGCTGGACCTGCTGCGCCGTTACCGCGCCGATGCGGTCGACATACTCGTCGAGTAGCCGCCAGTCCAGGCCCACGGTTTCAAGCATACCCAGTTGCATCGCCTGGTAGAAAACCGAGTCCCGCGAGTAGACATTCTCCGCCACCACCTGGGTTTTTACTCGTTGCAGCTCCTGCTCGCTCACCGGTTCATCGATCAGGCGTTGGATCTGCGCCCGCAGGGCCTGTTCAAGTTCGCCAATGGTGTGGCCCTGGGCCGGGGTTCCATCAAGCGTGAACAGCCCGGGAGCACGCATCACCCCGCGATAGGAGGCGCCGGCGCTGGCGGCGATGGCCGCACCGCGCTGCAGTTCGCGGGCGAACCTGGCGCTGCTGCCGCCATCGAGGATGGCCGCGAGTACGTCCAGCGCATAGGCGGGGTCGTTGGGCTCGTTCAAGTTATCGCCTTCCGTGTCACCACCAGAGGGTGGCTGTTGCCCGAGATTGCCCAGCTGCGGCACGTGGTAACCCATGATCAGGTGGGGTAGTTTGGCCGGCAACTTGACGGTGATGCGACGTTCACCGGTCTGTGGAACCTCCTGCTGAATTTTAGGGGGAATTAAACGCCCTTTTTCGAGCGGGCCAAAATGTTTGTTCACCAGCTTTTTAACTTCGCCGGTGTCGACGTCGCCGACAATCACCAGGATGGCGTTGTTGGGCATGTACCAGCGTTGGTACCAATCTTCCAGGTCGGCGGTGGTCATGGTCTTCAGGTCGGTCATCCAGCCGATAATGGGGTTGTGATAGGGGTGGTTGACCCAGGCCGCGGCGTTGAACTGTTCGTAGAGCTGTGCGGTGGGTCGGTCCTCGGTACGCATGCGCCGCTCTTCCATGACCACCTGAATTTCGCGGGCAAATTTTTCCTCCTGAATTTGCAGGTTTGCCATGCGGTCGGCTTCGAGCTCCAGGGAAGTTTCCAGGCGGTCGCTGGCGAGCGTTTGAAAATAGGCGGTGTAGTCGATGCCGGTAAAGGCATTTTCACGGCCACCCTGGGCGGCAATGATCCTGGAAAACTCTCCCGGACCATACTTTTTGGTGCCCTGAAACATCATGTGTTCCAGAGCATGAGAAACTCCGGTGATGCCGCCATGCTCATAGCTACCGCCCACCTTGTACCAGACCTGGGAAACCACTACCGGGGCACGATGATCTTCGCGAATCAGCACCTGCAATCCGTTGTCGAGGGTGAATTCGGTGACCGGGGCGGGGCCCTCCGCCTGCGCATGGGTGACGGTCAGCAGGCCGCTGGCCACTGTTAATATGAGTATTAATCGCTGCTGCATCATTTTGAGGCGTATCGCTGGTCTCATTGCCATGTCTCGATGGTTAATTTTTTGGATACCTGCCACCGCTCGGGGTTCTGGTGACAGGCGGTGGCCGAAACTAAACTGTCTTGGGAGGTCTGTCCATCTTTACTCCCCGGTTCGGCTTGTGAAGGTTCAAACTGATTTAAAATAGGCGCTATCTAATCTTCGGTTGACGGTGCAGGTCAAGCTGCCCGATGGCCACCGCATGAGTTCGACCGCGCTTGGGACCAAGTTGTTTCCTATGAGTGAAAAATCTGCATCACCGGGGCTGTTTGGCCGTCTTAAAACGGGCCTGAGCAAAACCCGTACCCGCTTCACCGACGGTCTTGC
>JAYNPV010000044.1:0-9898 GCA_038113925.1 Gammaproteobacteria bacterium
GACAGGCCCTTCGACGGGCTCAGGACAGGCGGAGGGTTGGCTAAATTATCCCCAAAGGGGCATAACCTCGAGCCATTCGCGACCGGCCCTGTCTTCTGTAACCTGAAAACCGGGAGGGTGACTATTTTTTAACGGCGAATAGATTGGCTTAGCGGCTGAAGATTTTTTGTTTTGGTGTGGTTAACCGAAAAATATAAACCTCACCTCTGGTGAGATAAAAAGGGCGATAATGAGCCCTCCAGGGAGTGGGGGCCAGAATCCACTCAAAAAGAAAGCGCGGCGGTTATGAAAGATTTTTTTAGTAGTTGGTCGAAACGTCACTTTTCCGACCCTCAGGTAATCGAGTTGTTGCTGGTGCTGATCGCCGGTTTGGTGGTGGTCATTATCGCTGCGGCCATGCTCGCTCCGGTATTTGCGGCGGTGATAATCGCTTACATTCTGGAGGCGCTGGTGTCCGCTCTGGTATCGCGGGGAGTGCGACGATTTTATGCAGCGGTGATTGTCTCCACGCTGGCTTTTGGACTGGTGCCATTGATTGTATTTGGGCTGCTGCCGGTATTGGTTGCGCAGCTTAAATCCCTGGTGCAACAGGCCCCGGAAAAGTTGGCAGCTGGGCGACAAAGCTTGCTGCAGTTACAGGAAACCTACGCCGAGTTTATCTCCCCGCAACAGCTCGATCTGATTATGTCATCGCTCACTGTTCAGGTCGCCCACTGGGGACAATCAGTGGTGAGTAACCCGCTCGCCACTCTGGTGAACTTGATGACCGCGCTGGTCTATCTGGTGCTGGTGCCCTTCCTGGTGTTCTTTTTCCTCAAGGATAAAGAGCAAATCACCGACTGGTTAAGCAGGAAGTTGCCGGGGCAGCGGCCGCTAGTGGTGACCGTCTGGCATGAGATGGAAGATCAGATGGGTAACTACCTGAGAGGCAAATTTGTTGAGATTCTGCTGGTGGGGGTGGCCACAGCGGTGATCTTTTTTATTCTGGGGGTTGAGTATGCGCTGCTGTTAGGGGTGCTCACCGGCCTTTCGGTGATTATTCCCTACGTTGGCGCGGTGGTGGTGACCCTGCCAGTGGCAATGGTGGGGTTTTCGCAGTGGGGGTGGAGTAGCGATTTTGGCTACCTGATACTGGCTTACGGCGTAATTCAGGCGATAGATGGTAACGTGCTGGTGCCGCTATTGTTTTCTGAAGCGGTCAATTTGCACCCCGTGGCGATTATAGTGGCGGTGCTGTTTTTTGGTGGACTCTGGGGTATCTGGGGGGTGTTTTTTGCCATTCCACTGGCGACCCTGGTGAAGACGGTCATAGATGCCTGGCCGCGCGCAGTGGGTGATTCAGCGGAGGCTGCGTCTGGGCAGCAAAATGCAGCCGAGGGTGTCGAGTAGTGCCCGCTGATCATCGACGGTTAATCGAGACCTAGCTGCTCCCAAATATCGTCCACTCGCTGTTTTACCTGGGCGTCCATGGTAATGCTGCGCCCCCATTCGCGGCTGACCTCTCCCGGCCATTTATTGGTTGCATCGATGCCGATTTTCGACCCCAATCCGGTAGCGGGGGAGGCGAAATCCAGGCTGTCGATAGGGGTCTGTTCAATGATGGTGGAGTCCCTCGCCGGATCGACCCGGGTGGCCAGTGCCCAGACCAGGTCATCCCAACGTCGCAGGTCGATATCGGCATCGACGACGATAACCGCCTTGGTGTACATAAACTGACGCAATACCGACCAGACTCCAAACATGATGCGTTTGGCATGACCGGGGTACTGCTTATGGATGCTGACCACGGCGAGACGGTAGGAGCAGGCTTCTGCCGGTAGGTAGAAATCGACAATTTCAGGGAACTGCTTTTTCAGCAGTGGAGTGTAGAGCTCATTGAGTGCCAGCCCTAAAATGGCTGGTTCGTCCGGCGGTCTGCCCGTGTGGGTGGAGTGATATATCGCCTGGTCGCGATGATAGAGTCGGTCCACCGTGAATACCGGAAAATTTTCAACCTCATTGTAATAACCCGTGTGGTCACCAAAAGGGCCTTCCGGGGCGGTGTCACCCGGGTGAATATGGCCGTCCAGCACCCACTCGGATTCGCAGGGTACCCGCAGGCGGGCCTCGCCCAGCGGAGTTAATCGGGTGCGCGCCTGCCGCAGCAGACCGGCAAAATGAAATTCACCCAGATTATCCGGTATGGGCATCACCGCCGCCAGCATACTCGCCGGGTCGGCACCGATGGCGACCGTAACCGGAAAAGGTTTATCAGGATGCAGCGCCTGCCAGGCCTGGTAGTCAAGGGCACCACCACGGTGCGCCAGCCAGCGCATGATCAGACGGTTGGGGGCGATTTTCTGCAGGCGATAAATGCCCACGTTTTGCCGACGGTGGTGAGGACCACGAGTGATCACCATTGCCCAGGCGATCAGGGGAGCGGCATCTTCCGGCCAGCAGGTTTGTATCGGCATGCAGTCAAGATCAACCGCGTTACCGCGCAGGCAGTTTTCCATAAAAGCGGCGCGCTTTTCGGTTTTTGGCCGCAACGACAATGCCCGCCGGTAAGCGGGCCATTTTTCTTTTAATTGCTGGAAGCTCTCCGGGGGTTGCGGTTCGCGTAGTTCCGCCAGCCACTCCCCCAGCTGCTGTAGCTGCTCGCTGTCATCCAGCCCCAACCCCAGGGCGATCCGCTGTTCGCTGCCAAACAGGTTGCTCAGCAGGGGGTGCTGCGACCCGGTCGGGTGGTTAAATAGAAGTGCGGGTCCCCCGGCGCGCAACACCCGGTCGCTGATCTCGGTGACTTCCAGTGCGGGGTCAACCGGCACAGTAATCGATTTCAGCTGCTGCTGTTGCTCCAGCAGGGTAATAAAATCACGCAGGTTTTTGATTGGGGCACTCATGACTGGCTACCGCCCAGCAGGTCAAGCAGCAGGCCGGCAAATACCAGCGCCCCCCACCAGTTATTGCGCAGAAAGGCCTGAAAACAGCTTTGGCGATCCCGGGATTTGATTAACTGTTGAAAGTAGACCGAGAGGCCCGCCGCGCCAATAAGGGTAATAAAAAAAATGCCATCTACTCCGCTATCTGCGTGGAGTCCTACCAGCAGCAGTGTCACCAATGCACTGGTTTGCAGCAGGGCCACCGCCCGGCAGTCGGCTTCACCAAAAAGAATGGCGGCGGAGCGCACCCCGATGGTCAGGTCATCGTCGCGGTCGACCATGGCATACATGGTGTCATAGGCCACGGTCCAGAATATATTGGCCAGAAACAGCAGCCAGGCAATCCCGGGGATGCTTCCCTGAACCGCAGCGAATGCCATGGGAACGCTCCAGCCAAAAGCGACCCCCAGGCAAGCCTGTGGAAGGTAGGTAAAGCGTTTGAACAGCGGATAGCTAGCCGCCAGTGCAGCGGCGACAACGGCTAGTTGTAGGGTTAACCGATTAAGTTGCAAGACCATGAGCAAGCTGACAAGCGCGAGCCCGGCGGCCACCAGCAGCGCATGGTGTGGCGGCATGCGCCCCTGAGCGAGGGGGCGATTCACCGTACGTTTAACCGCGCCGTCTATATTGCGATCAAAATAATCATTGATAGCACAGCCAGCGCTGCGCATCAGCACCACGCCGAGGGTAAAAATAATCACGATTTTTACTTCGGGGAGCCCCTGGGCGGCGAGTAACAGCGCCCACCAGGTAGGCCAGAGTAGAAGCAGTATGCCGATGGGCTTGTTCAGCCGGGTGAGCTGCAGGTAGTCTTGCAGGGTGGGCCGGGCAGACTCGCTAATCGTTACGGACATGATCCGGGGGTCTGTTGAGAAATGAGGTGATGGGGATTCTACCAGTTGACCGTCAATGAGCCAGGCGGCTGCCGACCAGGAAAATCTACACTTTGATGTAGTTATCAGCGCCCCTTAGCCACCGTTGGATGAGAAGCTCAATCGTGGACGGCTGAGTTTTTTCAAGCTCGGTCGCTAGCTGCTTAACCTGGTCGAACAGCTCACTATCGCGGCTGATGTCGGCAATTCGAAGCTGTAGATCGCCGGTTTGCCGGGTACCCAGAAGCTCGCCTGGACCACGCAGTTGCAGGTCACGGCGGGCAATCTCAAAGCCATCCTGAGTTTCCCGGATGGTCGCCAATCGAGACCGTGCAGCGTTGGAAATATTGCCCGAGTAGAGCAGCAGGCAGGAGCTGGCGGTGGCCCCTCTGCCCACTCGTCCCCGTAACTGGTGCAGCTGCGCCAGCCCCAATCGCTCACTGTTCTCGATAATCATCAGGCTGGCATTGGGGACGTCCACGCCGACTTCAATCACCGTGGTGGCGACCAGCAGGTCAATGTTGCCGGCGCTGAATTCCGCCATCACACGCTCTTTTTCAGGCCCGGAGAGTCGACCATGAATCAGGCCCGTGGTTAATTCGGGCAGCGCTGCCTGGAGTGAATCGCGGGTGGTGGATGCCGCCTGCAATTGCAGGGTGTCCGATTCATCGATGAGCGGGCAGACCCAGTAGGCCTGTCGTCCCTGTTTGCAAGCCGTGGCGATTCGTTCGATTACCTGATCACGGCGATTATCCGGCAGTACGGCGGTGGTAATCGACTGGCGGCCGGGGGGGAGTTCATCAATGATTGAGGTCTCCACGTCGGCATAAAAAATCATCGCCAGAGATCGCGGGATAGGTGTGGCGGTCATGATCAGCTGGTGGGGCAGGAGTCGTTGGCTGCGGCCTTTCTCGCGCAGGCTGAGACGTTGATGCACGCCAAACCGATGCTGCTCGTCGACGATCACCAGCCCGAGCCGGTTAAATGCGACCTCTTCCTGAAACAGGGCATGGGTTCCGACGATGATGTCGATATCGCCACTGGCAAGGCGCGTCAGCCGCGCGCTTCTGGATTTGCCCTTGTGGCGACCGGTAAGCCAGTCGAGGGTAATGTCGTGGTTATCAAGCCAGGCGGACAAGGTGTTGAGATGTTGTTCAGCAAGTAATTCAGTGGGTGCCATCAGGGCGGTTTGTATCCCCGCTTCCGCCGCCTGTAGGGCGGCGGCGGCAGCGACAACCGTCTTCCCGGAACCGACATCTCCCTGCAGCAGTCTTAACATGGGATGGGGGTTGGCCAGATCATTGCTGATATCCGAAATGACCCGGTTTTGCGCTTGCGTGGGGGTAAATGGAAGATCCTGTAAAAACTGCTTCTGCCATTGCGACGGGCCAATGGTAAGTGCCTGCTCAGTCGAGCGTTGCCGTCGCCGCTGTAACAGGCTGAGGTGGTAGGCGAGGAGCTCTTCCAGCGCCAGACGTTGCCGGGCCGGGTGTTGGCCGTCAACGAGTTCGCTTAACGAATCCTCGGCTGTCGGTCGGTGCAGGGTCGACAGCGCTTGAGGCAGGGGGGGCAAATGCCGGTCAGCCAGCACCGCAGGAGGCAATAGCTCATCCACTTGCGGCAGGTGCTGTGTTAGCACCTGATCGGTGAGTTTACGCAGGGTGCGTTGTTGAATACCTTCGGTGGCGGGGTATATCGGCGTCAGCCGGTCAGAAAGCGCCGGTGGTTCGCTGCCTGATAGCCGATATTCCGGATGGACAAACTCAAGTGAATTAGCACCGCGCCGGGGCTCTCCGAAACAGATCAGCTGCTGCCCCGGGGTGAACTGGCGCTGCTGGTTTCTGGAGAAATGGAAAAATCGCAATGTCATGCTGCCGCTGGAGTCAGCCACTCTGACCAGTAGCGATCGGCGACGTCGAAAGGTGACATCGGCCAGCTCCACGGTTACCCGTACCTGCGCTGACACCCCGGGTTGTAGTGCGCCGACCGGGGTAATGCGCGTGCGATCCTCGTATCTTAGTGGCAGGTGGAAAAGCAGATCCTGCAGGTTAAAGATGTTCAGTCGGGCCAGTTTTTCCGCCATCTTCTCGCTTACCCCCTTCAACGCAGTGACGGGGGTCTGGTGAAGGGGTAGTGCGGCGCTCACCAGAATGGGGTTATTCGATGACTAAAATGGCGTCTGCTTCAACGTCAACCCCTTTGGGTAAGGCACTTACTTCTACCGCTGCCCGCGCCGGATAGGGGGGAGTCAGGCGATCGGCCATTATTTGATTCACCCGTGAAAAGTGGGCCAGATCGGTAAGAAAAACGGTTATTTTTACCGCGTCCTGTAGTGATCCGCCTGCGGCATTGGCGACGGCCTCCAGGTTGTTAAAAACCTGACCAATCTGGGCATCAATATCGCCCTCAATAATCTCCCCTGTTGCCGGGTCGAGGGGGATCTGCCCGGAAAGATAAACGGTGGAGCCTGCACGAATGGCTTGCGAATAGGGGCCAATCGCGGCGGGGGCCAGGTCAGTGGTTACCGGGGTGCGGGTCATTATTTATCCTCGTTTCCGGGTGATACGGATCACTTCTTTGTGATTTTTTAAACTTCTCATTATCTGGGCAAGATGGTACCTGTCGTTGACCTCAATGGTGAGGCTGGTATCCGAGTTATAGCCGTCATGATTTTCGGTACTGACCGAATCAATGTTGGAATCCGCTGCGGCAATGGTGCTGGCGATGGTAGCCAGTGCGCCGCGGCGGTTCACTGTAACCACTCGTATATCAACCGGGTATTGCCGATCACTGGATTGATCCCAGGCGACATCTACCCAACGATCTTTGTGATTGCGATGCTCGGCGATATTAGGGCAGTTGTCGAGGTGAACCACAATTCCCCGACCGGCAGTGACGAAGCCGTGCACCCTGTCTCCCGGGATCGGCCGACAGCAACGGGCGTAGGAGACGACAATGCCCTCACTGCCGCTCAATGAAACCGGTGTGGGTGAGCGGGTTGGCTTTAACCAGGGGGCGACTCGCGCCAGGGCACCGCGCAGACCATCTGACTGCGGGGCGGGTTGTCCGGTATCTGGTTCGGCAAGGCGTTGGGCGGCCACCAGGGCCATGCGGTTTCCCAGGCCAATATCGGCAAGCAGCTGGTCGAGAGATTCTACCTCCAGGGCTTGCAGGGCTGCTTCGGTCTGGGTTTCCTCAATATTCTCGAGTTCAATATCAAATTTCATCAGCTGCTGCCTTAACAGACGCCGTCCCAGTTCTATGGACTGGGTGTGGTTAAGGTTTTTTAGTATGTGTCTGATCCCGGCGCGGGCTTTGCTGGTCACCACAAAGTTAAGCCAGATCGGGTTTGGCGTGGCGACACTGGAGGTGATGATTTCCACCTGTGCGCCACTTTGCAGTTGGGTGCTCAGCGGCACCAGTTGACCGCCGATGCGGGCGGCAACGCAGTGGTTGCCAATGTCTGAATGAACGGCATAAGCGAAATCAATCGGCGTAGAGCCAGCGGGCAACTCCATGATTTTGCCCCGCGGAGTAAATACATAGACCTCGTTGGGGAACAGGTCGATTTTTACGTGCTCGATAAAATCTTCGGCGTCGCCGGTCTGTTGCTGCAGATCGAGCAGACCAGAGAGCCAATCGCGGGCGCGCTGGTGGGTACGGTTGCTGCGGCTTTTGTCGTCAGATTTGTATAGCCAGTGGGAGGCGATGCCGTCGTTGGCCACCATGTCCATCTCTTCGGTACGAATCTGTACTTCGACGGGCACCCCGAATGGGCTTAAGGTGCCCGTATGCAATGACTGGTAGCCATTGGACTTGGGGATGGCGATGTAATCCTTGAATTTCTTGTTGATCGGCTTGAAGGTGTTGTGCACCACCCCCAGGGCGCGATAGCAGGTATCAACCTGATCGACAATCAGGCGCAAGGCAAATAGATCAAACACCTCGTTAAAACTCAAATGGTTGCGTTTCATCTTCGAGTAGAGGCTGTAGAGGTGCTTTTCGCGGCCCTGAATACGGTCGATGATTGTTTCCTGGTGGAGTCGCTCAGTCAGGGTCTGTTCAATTTTGTTGAGCAGGTCGGAGCGGTTGCCACTGGCTTTGCGTACCGCTTCATTAAGAATTCGGTACCGCATGGGATAGAGCGCGGCAAACCCCAGTTCTTCGAGCTCAAGACGGAACTTGTGCATACCGAGGCGATAGGCGATGGGGGCATAGATTTCCAGCGTTTCCCGGGCGATCTTGCGCCGTTTGGGTGCGGGCATATGCCGCAGGGTACGCATGTTATGGAGTCGGTCGGCGAGCTTGATCAGGATGACACGAATGTCATCTGACATCGCCATGATCATTTTTCGAAAATAGGCCGCCTGGGCAGCTTCCTGGGTCTCGAAATCGACCTGTGTCAGCTTGGTTACGCCATCCACCAGGGTGCCCACTTCGGCACCGAATCTATCGATTATGTCCTGAGAGGAAACCGGGGTATCTTCGACCACATCGTGGAGCAAAGCGGCCTGAATACAGGCGCCATCCATGCGCATTTCGGTGAGCAGTTTGGCGACCGAAATGGGGTGGGTGACATAGGGTTCGCCGGTTTTTCGATACTGGCCCTGGTGCGCCTCGCTGCTGAAACGGACTGCTTCACTGACGGCCACGCACTCGTCCGGGGGGAGGTAGGTTTCAAGAAGAGGGGCGAGAGACTCCATGTTGGAAACCGGCCAGTCGCATAGAGGAACTATTCCCCGGAATCATCGCCGGGTTGGTCTGCAATCAGGGATTTTTCGATGATGGCGGCCAGCTCGGCATCCAGGTCTTTGTCTTTTTCAGCCGTTTCGGTTTTATCGCCAGTGTCATCGTCAGCGAAAATATCTTCGGCATTTTCGAAGACATCCATCGGGTTAACCTCTTCTTCATCGAGGATATCCGAGGTCACCAGCCCCGCAGCAATTTCACGCAATGCGATTACCGTGGCCTTATCCTTTTCTATCTCCACCAGCGGCTCTTTGCCGTGGGAAATTTGCCGTGCCCGCTTGCTGGCTATTAACACCAGGTTAAAGCGGTTATCTACCCGTTCCAGGCAATCTTCTACGGTTATACGTGCCATTCGATCTTCTCAGCTTGGTTGGTATGAGTTTTCAGGGGAATCGCCAATTATACCCCAAGTATCGCAAACATCAGGTTAACGGATCACGGCGGTGCCCGGGGCTGGCTGGGTCCAGTTCAGGCAACAGTTGGGCAATTTTTTCCCGCTGTACGCTGTGTCTGAGCCCGCCAGCGATAATAACCGAACGTAGTTCTTCCAGAGCGGTCTCAAAGTTATCGTTAATGATAAGGTAGTCGAATTCAGCAAAATGTCCCAGCTCGTTCGTCGCCGCCAGCATGCGCTGTTCAATTTCACCATCTGCATTCTGCTGACGTTGATCCAGGCGTTCGCGCAGGTTGCTGATAGAGGGCGGTAATATCATCACGGTGATGACTTCCGGGAACAGTTTGCGGGCCTGGGCCGCACCCTGCCAGTCTATTTCGAGCAGTAGGGTTTCACCCTGCTGAAGATGGTTCTCGACCGTGTGTCGGGAGGTGCCGTAGAAGTTGCCGAACACCCGCGCGTGTTCGAGAAAGGACTCCTGCGCCACCATGTCATCAAATTGTTCGGTGGAGACGAAGTAGTAGTCTATACCGTCGCGCTCTCCCGGCCGCGGTGCACGGGTGGTATAGGAGACCGGACAGGTAATCTGGGGCAGGGCCTCGGTAAGGGCGCTCACCAGGCTGGTTTTGCCCACGCCAGAGGGACCGGAAACGACAAACAAACTAGGGCAGGTCACAGTGATTGGATTCGGTTTGGGGGCGCTGAATAATTGACGACTAAGTGCAACAAAGTGGCCGTAGTGAGATAGTTTAGTGCAGCTGAGTTGATGAATAAATGCGCAGATCAGAAAACCAGGGATTGAGTCGGCTTGCAACAGATTAACAAAGATGGGTTATGGCCGGGGGCGACATATTTAGCCAGCCCTAATTTTAGTGTTCGTCCGGTTGACGAGGAAGTCGATTTGATCGTTGTCCACGGCATCAGTCTGCCCCCGGGGCAGTTCGGCGGGCCGGCTGTTGAGC
>JAYNPV010000044.1:9908-12579 GCA_038113925.1 Gammaproteobacteria bacterium
GTTCTGTTTCTGAGGAGTTATCCGGGCTTGAAACATTGAGGGTGTCAGCACATTTGCTGATTGACCGATGGGGGATTGTTACCCAGTTCGTGCCCTTTCATCGTCGCGCCTGGCACGCAGGAGAGTCGGCCTGGGCCGGTCGTCAGGGCTGCAATGATTATTCAATTGGTATTGAGTTGGAAGGCGCAGATGGCGTTGCCTATACCCCGCGCCAGTATGATCAACTGGTCGCGGTGGTGGGAGCACTAATGCGCCGCTATCCAGCAATCGACACGGACAGAGTGGTGGGACATGCCGATATTGCCCCTGGACGGAAAACGGATCCCGGTCCCGCGTTTAACTGGTCAGCATTGCATCGACGAATTGAGCGGGCTCGGGACCGAGGGCCCGGGTCTTAGTCGAGCAGTCCGTTCGGGTCAGGCGACCTGTACGGGAATTTCCTGATTGGTGTGGGTGATGTTGTTATTTTCATCCACATAGACAAGTTTGGGTTTGAAGGTGGCCAGCTCGCCAGCGTCGAGACCCGCATAGGCACAAATGATAATTTTGTCGCCAATACTTGCCAGGTGGGCCGCAGCACCATTGATGGAAATAGTGCGCGATCCCCGTTCAGCCCTTATCGCGTAGGTGGTAAAGCGCTCACCATTATTGATGTTGTAAATCTGAATCTGTTCATATTCACGAATACCGGACGCATCCAGCAAATCATCGTCGATGGCGCACGAGCCTTCGTAATCCAGTTCCACCATCGTTACCGAGGCGCGGTGGATTTTGGTTTTCAGCATGGTCGTCAACATAGGGTTAAGCTACTCCGTGGCTCTGATCTATACAACTACCGTTTCAGGTTGTTCGGTTTCCAGATTATCAATTAAACGTACTTTGCCCAGTGTGGCCGCTGCCAGAATGACTAACTGATGGCTTCCGGTGCCAGGGGGCTGTAACGAACGGTCGCGTATTGTCACATAATCGACAAAAAAACCCTCATTTTTTAATTTAGTTAATGCTAATTCTTCTAGGGTTTGATAGTCATTCCGTACCGCAATCTGCTCCGCCACTTCTTGTAAGGTGGCAAAAAGCAGGGGCGCTTTGCGGCGTTCCGCAGCGGTCAGGCGGCTATTTCGCGAGCTTAACGCAAGTTGGTCGGCTTCGCGCAGGGTCTCTTCCGCGATTATTGTTACCGGCTGGAAAAGCTCATTTACCATGGCACTAATGACCGCCAGCTGCTGATAATCCTTCTTGCCAAAAACCGCAAGATCGGGCTGGAACAGGTTAAATAATTTGCACACAACGGTGGCGACGCCGCGAAAATGGCCGGGCCGATGGGCACCTTCGAGCCCGGCAGCGGCAACCGGTGCTTCAACCTGGGCGAGCAGGGTCTCACCATGGGGGTAGATATGTACCGGTTCGGGGGTAAATACCAGATCGACGCCGGCGGCCGCTAATTTTTCCAGATCCGCTTCGAGGGTCCGTGGGTAATGTTCAAAATCGTCAGCCTGGTCAAATTGGGTGGGATTTACGAAAATCGACACTGCGGTGTAATCGGCCTCGTGCCGGGCTCGATTAACCAGTTGCAGGTGTCCAGCGTGAATATTGCCCATGGTCGGCACCAGGGCCAGGCGTTGTTCGATCGGACGATGTTGTAAAGCCAGGCGCAGTTCCTCGCGGGTCGACACGCGAATCACTACTGATAACTCTCTTCGACAGCCGGGAAACTACCGTCTTGTACGGCCGCGACATAGGCGCGCAGCGCGCTATCAATCGAGTCCCTGCCCTGGAGAAAATTGCGCACAAACCGGGGGGGCGCGCTGTTCAGGCCAAGCATGTCCTGCAGGACCAGTACCTGGCCGTCGCACTCAGCCCCGGCACCGATACCGATGGTGGGAATTTCAAGTTCCTGAGTTATTTGAGCGGCAAGAGCGACAGGAATACACTCCAGGACAATGGCGCAGGCCCCGGCCTGCTGCAGGGCCTGGGCATCCCGCTTTAACTGATCCGCGCGGGCCTGCTCCCGGCCCTGCACCCGATAACCTCCGAGTTGATGGACCGATTGGGGGGTGAGCCCCAGGTGGCCACAGACGGGGATACCGCGTCTTACCAGAAACTCAACTGTGGCGGCCATCTCTTCGCCGCCTTCGAGTTTGACAACCTCTGCACCGCCGGTTTTCATCAGCTCACCGGCGCTGAGTAACGCCTGTTGGGGACTCTGCTGATAACTCAGAAACGGCAAATCGGTGATCACCATTGCCCGAGAAACCGCGCGACTTACCGCCAGGCTGTGGTAAGCCATCTCTTCAAGGGTTACCGGTAAGGTCGAGTGGTTACCCTGCACCACCATGCCCAGGCTGTCGCCGATGAGAATAGCGTCTACCCCGGCGTGATCCAATGCTTTGGCAAATAAATAGTCATAGGCGGTGAGGGAAGATATTCGCTCACCCTGCTGTTTCATTGCCTGGAGTGTTGGGACTGTAACTTTGGCCATAGAAGTGTCCATAGCTGGATTACTGTGAGCATGTCGAACCGGTTTGGCGGCGCTCACTCGCCCCGACCCGCGTTAATTGCTTATTTTTAGTGCGGTGTATCAGGGAGCGGATAAAAAAGGTCGGCCATTGTAAAGAAACAGGCCGGTCGTGGGTAGTGAAATTGTTAAGGGTTATCAGGAGCCTGTCTGATT
>JAYNPV010000044.1:12589-15474 GCA_038113925.1 Gammaproteobacteria bacterium
TTGGCTGCTTCCCCACTCCCTCGCTTTAATCCCCCTAAACCCGACGGGCTAGTGGCCCGAATACTGCCCCTGCCGACGGTGGACTGCAGTGCAAACTATTGAAATCAAGTCTGGTTTGGGCAGCTGGGGTAATTTTCACACTAGTCTGGGGATATTTTTGAGTCTGGAATTATTCAGCGCTGCCATTGCAGTGGTTCACCCCGAACCGCCCCGTAATCGTTACTCTTGTGTTTTAGTGCGCCGAGCGGTCCCAGCCCGCTGACAGCAAGATTCGGGGCAATTTCGAGTAACGGTAGAAGCACAAAATCCCGGTGTGCCAGGCCCGGATGGGGGAGGGTAAGACCGGGCTCGTCCACGGAGTAATCCCCGTAAAGCAGCAGATCCAGGTCGAGGGTTCGGGGGCCATTTTTGGTGGCTCCTGCTCGGGAGCGTTGCCGGCCGTGGTGGATTTCAATCTGTAACATTTGCTTGAGCAGCTCTGCCGCCTCGAGCCCGGTGGCCAGCTCAGCGACCGCATTGATAAAGTCGGGCTGATTCGGTGGCCCCATCGGCCGGCTACGGTAGATCGACGAGACCTGATTGCAGGTCGTTTCCGGTAAGGCATTCAATTCCCGGAGCGCTGTTGAAATCTGTGCGACCGGGTCGTCCAGATTACTGCCCAGGGCAACGTAGCACTGGATAGCAGTATGATCGATGCCCATTTATGACGATTTTTTGGCCGGGCGCCGGGCACGGCGCCGTCGGGGGCGATTTCGGGACTTATCGGGTTGAGTCATGCTGTTGCGCTGACTGGTATCCGTGTGTTGAAAATCGGTCCACCACTGGGCCAGTTCGGGCAGGTTCTGGTCAGATTCCGGCTCAGCTCTGGCGCGGAGCAGGAGAAAATCATAGGCACCGCGAAAGCGGGGGTGGTGCAGTAATTTGCCCGGTTTTTTGCCAATGCGTCGCAGGAAACGGTCCTGCAGATTCCAGACTTCCTGGATCGGTTGGGCAATGCGTTTGGGAATCGCCAGCAGGTGATTCTGGTCGGCAATGGCCCGATGGCTGGCCAGGCCGTGCAAGGCATGGATATCGTCGTGGTTATCGAACTCCTGACGGACAATGGCCTGACGAATCGGCCAGAGCAGGGCGGCCAGGGTGAAAAAGGGGGCAATGGTTTTGCCGTTTGCCAGGCGTTGATCGCTATCGAGCAAGGCCAGTTCCACCAGTTTCTGATCAACCGGGTCAATCTGTTCCGGCCAGAGCAACAGGTGTTGCATCAGGTCATATTGCTGGAGCATCTCGTAACTTTTCACCGCATGGCCGCTTTGAAAAAGCTTCAGCAGTTCTTCAAACAGTCGGGCGCGGGGTACGTTGTCGAGCAGATCACCGAGCCGGGTAATGGGGCGGGCGGTAGCGGTTTCGATAGAAAAACTCAGCTTGGCAGCCAGGCGCACTGCCCTGAGTAGACGCACCGGGTCCTCGCGGTAGCGCTGTTCTGGGTCGCCGATCATCCGCAGCTGACGTTTCTCCACATCTTCAAAACCGCCAAAGTAATCAATGATGGCGAAATCAGCAATGTCGTAATAGAGGGCATTGATGGAAAAATCGCGGCGCAATGCATCTTCGTCGCGATTGCCGAAAACATTATCGCGCAGGATCTGGTCATCTCTTATCGACGCCTGGTCCGGACTTGCCGCTTTGTCGTGGGCCGCCCGGTAGGTAGCCACTTCAATTATTTCACGACCAAAATGAACGTGCGCCAGGCGAAAACGCCGGCCGATCAGGCGACAGTTGCGAAATACATTGCGCACCTCTTCGGGCAGGGCATTGGTGGCAATGTCAAAGTCTTTGGGCTGAAGGTCAACCAGTAAATCGCGGACGCCGCCCCCTACCAGACAGGCTTCGTAGCCGGCTTTTTTCAGGCCATATAAAACGGTTAGGGCGTTCTTGCTGATCCGGGCACGAGAAACAGGGTGCTCGGCCCGTTCAATTCTGACAGGCTGCAATGGCAGTGATCGACTCTGAATTTAGTGGTTTACCGGCCTAACGGGCAGGGAAAGGAATGGATAATGAGCGATTCTTGCGCCCCTGCCTGCACGATTACGCGCGCTATGCTACCACTATTAAGCGAACATCCAAATTGCTGACCGGGTCCCTTAACCGGTTAATGCCAGCAATCGTTGCCTGCAGGAGTGCTGCCTTTCAGCCCGGTTGAATTGTAGGTGATAGTGGCGCAATCCGTATCAGTGGCCTGGGGGCTACCTGCGACCGGGGTTGCGGTCGCCACATAGCTGACGCCAATGCCGTCACCCCCGGCGGTAATAGCCACCGAATAATGCCCCTCGGGCGAAATTATCGGCGAGGTTGCATAGCCCATGGCAGTGGCATCAGTGACATAGGTGTTATTGTCTGAATAGTATTTTTCCAGATTGTTTGACAGGGTCATCAGGGTGTTTTGTGCATCCGATCGGCGGGCCTTGCGGGTGTATTCAGCGTAATTGGGTATCGCTATTGCGGCCAGCAACGCGAGAATGGCGATGACGATCAGTATCTCGATCAGCGTGAATCCCTTTTGCGGGCGGGCATTTGCAGTTAGTTGCATCGGGACCTCCAGGTTAAAAAAACGCGCTTGCGGACGACCCCAAAAGGGGTCGTCCGCAAGCCTTGCGAAAATTGTACCCGGTATCGAGCACTAATTTTGCTGATACCAGTAGGTTCTCACCCGAGGCAGGTCGATATCAGGGTCGACACTTTCTGCCCCGCCGCCAGTACCGATTAACAGGGTCACGCCTTTCTCCTGAAAGATGGGGACCGCGCTGGAGGGAATGCCTCCGCCTAGATTATAGGTACGATCGCCGGTTTCCAGCGCGTTATCATCGCCGTCTTCTAACCAGTCTTCAAAC
>JAYNPV010000045.1:0-2862 GCA_038113925.1 Gammaproteobacteria bacterium
GCATTGATCCAGGAATGACAGACGTTATTGCCATCGCCGATCCAGACCGCCCGCCGTCCGGCCACACTGCCGTGGCGCTCCTGCCAGGTGAGCATATCCGCCAGCAGCTGACAGGGGTGATAGGAATCGGTCAGCGCATTGATTACCGGCACACGGGAGTGGTGAGCGAATTTTTCGACACGGTCATGGCCGGTAGTACGAATCACCACGATATCCGCCATGCTGGAAATAACCCGTGCGGAATCTTCAATGCTCTCACCTCTGCCCAGCTGGGTATCGCGGGGCGACAGAAAAAGCGCGTGACCGCCAAAATGGGCCATTCCGGTCTCAAAAGAGATTCGCGTTCGAGTCGAAGACTTCTCAAATATCATCGCCATCACCCGGCGATCAAAACTAACCGGATGGTGACCCGCCTTTAACGCAGCCTTGAGCTCCGCCGCCCGATCAATCAACCCGTTAAGCTCGACCGGTGTGAGATCATTCAGAGTCAGAAAGTGACGAATAGTCATGGAAGTTGCCTGTCGTTACCCAAGTGCAAATCGATCGCCTACTACCCGGCAAAATCTATCACCAGCTCTGCCACGTCATCGGCAAGCCGGTCAATCTGCTGATCGTCGATAACCAGTGGTGGAATCAGTCGAATAACATTGCCAGCAGCAACATTAATCAGCAAATTGCGCTGCAATGCCCTGCCTACCAGCTCAGTACAGGGAGCATCAAGCTCAATCCCGCTCAGCAATCCCTGGCCCCGAATTTCCACTACGGATTCACAGTCGGCGAGCAGCTCCGACAAACGATCGCGCAATCGTTCTCCCCTGGCGTTCACCTGGTCGGGTATCGCTTCCCGCTCCATCACTTCAAGGGTCGCCAGCGCCGCGCGGCTGGCGAGCAGATTGCCGCCAAAGGTACTGCCATGATGACCGGGCTGCATCAGCTCTGTTGCCGCGCCGGCTACCAGACAGGCACCAATGGGAAACCCATTGCCCAGCGCCTTGGCCAGGGTCATCACATCCGGGCGGCTATCCGCCATGCCAGCGGCAGACTGAAACGCAAACCAGCTACCGCAACGCCCCATGCCGGTCTGCACTTCATCGAGCATCATCAGCCAACCATTGGTGTCACATAGTCGCCGAATATCCGCCAGGTAATCCGCGTCCGCAACCCTTACTCCGCCTTCACCCTGAAGCGGTTCAACCAGCACCGCGACAACGCCACTGTTTTGTTCAGCGACCCTTTTTATCGCTTCTATGTCGTTAAAGGGCACCCGTAAAAACCCACCCACCAATGGCTCAAAGCCGACGTGGACCTTTCGGTTTCCGGTGGCCGAGAGCGTGGCCAGCGTTCGGCCATGAAAGCTATTGTCCGCAACGATGATGAGCGGCGCATCGATCCCCTGTTTATGGCCGTGCAACCGGGCCATCTTGATCGCCGCTTCATTCGCCTCTGCTCCGGAGTTGCCAAAGAAAACCCGTTCCATGCCCGCCAACCGGCAAAGCTTGTCAGCCAGTTGCGTTTGCAGGGGAATTTCATAAAGATTGGAGGTGTGCATCAACCGACCGGCCTGGTCACAGATAGCAGCGGTCACCTCAGGGTGGGCATGACCCAGGTTACAGACGGAAATGCCTGCAACCGCATCCAAATAGCGCTCTCCGGCTTCATTCCACAACCAGACTCCTTCGCCGCGGGTAAAGGCGATCGGTAACCGAGCGTAGGTGGGCATAACCGCAGAATTTGAAGTGGTGTTCATCTTTAATTACCCAAAAATTAGAAAGCAGCGCGTAGGCGCTGCTCTTCGGGGATTACTTTAAGAGGAACAATTAAATATAACACAGGGTCTACAGGGTGCTGCTCGTCATCACTCTATACAGAAATTTTTTTACCTTTAGATGTTGACGCAGCGCCAACATCTTTGCATCCTGAATAACCGAGACAGTAGATACAGGAACTCGAAACTGTAACGATATCCGGTGTAAACCGGCATAGTTTCAGGCACCAGTCGACCCGGAACCGACAAGTTCTGCTGACTGCCCTCCCGAGTCCTGTCTCCTCAAATGGCAATTGGTTGGAGAGTAAACAGCCGTGGCATCAAAACCCACAACGAAATTCAGCGATGATATCGATCTGCAGGAACAGAAAGCGGAGCTAAAACCGCCGCCGCTTTTTAAGGTGCTGCTGCTCAACGACGACTACACTCCCATGGAGTTCGTGGTGCATATCCTTGAACACTTTTTTCGCCTGAGTCGCGAAAAGTCCACGCAGATAATGCTCCACGTGCACACTCGGGGCAAAGGCGTCTGCGGCGTCTACACGCGGGAAATTGCTGAAACCAAGGTCGCTCAGGTGAACGATTACGCCCGGGAAAACGAACACCCCCTCAAATGTGAAATGGAAACTGCCTGATATGCTCAGTCATGAACTTGAATTCACGCTCAACCAGGCCTTCAAGCAAGCAAAGGCCAATCGCCATGAATACATGACGGTTGAACATTTGCTGCTGTTATTGCTTGACAGCCCTTCTGCGGCCACCGTGTTACGCGCCTGCGGGGCAGATCTGGAACCGCTGAAAGGGGAACTGGAGGAATTTGTCAGTGGTAATGCGCCGCTGGTTCCCGAAGACAGCGAAGACCACGAGGTCCAACCGACGCTCGGCTTTCAGCGCGTACTGCAACGTTCTATGTTTCACGTCCAGGCCTCTGGTAAACAGGAGGTCACCGGCGCAAACGTACTGGTGGCGATATTCAGTGAAAAGGACTCTCATGCGGTCTATCTGCTGAATAAATACGGCGTCACCCGCCTTGATGTGGTGGAGCACCTTTCCCACGGTGATAGCGAGAAAACCAGTAATACGGGTGGGTCCGGTGG
>JAYNPV010000045.1:2872-4160 GCA_038113925.1 Gammaproteobacteria bacterium
AATCAGAAAAATCTCCCCTGCAGCAGTTTACGGTCAATCTCAATGAAGAGGCCGAGGCCGGTCGTATCGATCCATTGATTGGCCGTAGCGTCGAGCTTGATCGAACCATGAAAATCCTCTGCCGACGCAGAAAGAACAACCCCCTTTATGTAGGCGAAGCGGGGGTGGGCAAAACCGCGATTGCAGAGGGGCTGGCCCGCAAGATTGTCGAAGGTGACAAGCCCGAAGCGCTGATCGATTCGACTATCTACTCCCTCGATATGGGTGCCCTGCTGGCCGGCACCAAATACCGGGGTGATTTTGAGAAGCGGCTCAAGGCGGTGTTAAAAGAGCTTAAAGAACACGAGGGGTCAATACTTTTTATTGATGAAATTCATACCATTATTGGCGCAGGTGCTGCCTCCGGCGGGGTGATGGATACCTCTAACCTGATTAAGCCGATGCTCGCGTCCGGCGGCCTCAAATGCATTGGATCAACGACTTATCAGGAATTTCGCGGAATCTTCGAAAAAGATCGCGCGCTGGCAAGGCGTTTTCAGAAAATTGACGTGCCCGAGCCTTCGGTCAGTGAGACCGTGCAGATATTAAAAGGGCTGAAAAGCAGCTACGAGTCCCACCACGACGTTCGTTACACCCAATCTGCGCTGCAATCTGCCGCCGAGCTATCTGAACGCTATATCACCGACCGCTACCTGCCCGACAAGGCCATCGATGTTATTGATGAAGCCGGTGCCGCGCAGAAGGTACTCAGCGCCAGCAAACGCAAAAAAACCGTGAGCGTGGGTGATATCGAAAAAATTGTGGCCGGTATTGCCCGGATTCCGCCCAAGCAGGTCTCCAGCACTGACATGGACAAACTCAGAACGCTGGAACAGTCCCTAAAAATGATGGTATTCGGACAGGATGAGCCGATTGAATCGGTCTCCAGCGCCATCAAAATGTCCCGGTCCGGGCTTGGGCCTCAAGAAAGGCCCATCGGCTCCTTTCTGTTTGCTGGCCCCACCGGGGTGGGCAAAACCGAATTGACCCGGCAGCTTGCCAAAATTCTGGGTATCGAGCTGATCCGCTACGATATGTCGGAATACATGGAGCGCCACACGGTGTCCCGGCTTATCGGCGCGCCCCCGGGGTATGTCGGCTTTGATCAGGGCGGCCTGCTGACGGAGGCCATTAACCGCCATCCCCACGCGGTGCTCCTGCTTGATGAAATAGAAAAGGCACACCCCGATGTGTTCAACCTGCTGTTGCAGGTCATGGATCACGGTACCCTGACTGACAATAATGGCCG
>JAYNPV010000045.1:4170-14708 GCA_038113925.1 Gammaproteobacteria bacterium
GTCATTCTGATTATGACCACCAATGCCGGGGCTGAATTGACCGCTCGCGCCTCGGTGGGATTCACCAAACAGAATCACGCCAGCGACGGTATTGAGGCGATAAACCGGTTATTCACGCCGGAATTTCGCAACCGTCTGGACGGAATAATTCAGTTTAATAATCTGGAGCAGCGCACTATTTTCAACGTGGTTGACAAGTTTATTCTGGAGCTGGAACAGCAGCTGGCGGAAAAGCGGGTAACGGTCGAACTCGATGATGAGGCCCGCGCCTGGCTGGCCGAAAAAGGCTACGACAGCCAGATGGGCGCAAGGCCGATGGGCAGATTAATTCAGGACAAGATTCGTCGTCCGTTGGCGGACGAACTGCTGTTCGGGAAACTGGCCAATGGCGGCTTGGTTGTGGTCTCCGTCAAAGATGGGGAGCTTCATCTGGAGCCTACTTCGGCAGAGGATGCCCGGGACGAAAACACCACGACTGCCTGACGCCACCCAGACAGAAAATATTACCCGTCGAGACCGGGCAATTAGCGGTCGCGGTAGGTAATACGGCCCTGGGTCAGGTCATAAGGGGTCATCATCACCGTGACCTGATCACCGGTGAGAATTCGGATGTAATGCTTGCGCATCTTGCCGGAGATATGGGCCAGCACCACGTGTCCATTTTCCAGCTCAACCCGAAATTTTGTATTGGGCAGTGTCTCGATGACCTTACCCTGCATTTCAATACCTTCTTCCTTTGCCATGCAATCCTCTTGACTTAAGTTCCACTGAGATCAACCGTCCCGCTACCCCATAACTGACCAGCGGCCTATGACTGGCGCGCGATTCTAAATGACTTTATCTGCCAACACCATCCAGGCGGTCAGATCACCCGGGTTCAGTCAGATTCCTGCTCGGCGGAATCCTCGCTCTCCATTAGGCTCCAGGCACCGTCGCGATAAGCATGCAGGGGCCTGAACATGGTTTTATAGTTCATCTTTTCGCATTCTTTAATCCAGTAACCCAGGTAGAGCCAGGGCAGTTCTCGACGCTGGCACTCTTTTGCCAGCGCCAGCACACCGTAAACTCCCAGCCCGCGTGGCCCATACTCGGGATCATAGAAAGTGTAAGCCGCGGACAATCCCTGCGGAATTTCATCCACTACCGCCACCATCAACAGCTTGCCATCGAGGCGAAACTCCAGGTTAAAGGTATTAATAAACTTGCTGCGCAGAAACCCCAGCTGATCATGCGCCTCTCCACTGCTGGTCTCCGGGTCATGACGAAGTAGTTGATAGCGGTGATAAAGATCGAGATGTTCATCACCAAAATCAGTGGTTTCCACGGTGACCTGCAGATCGGCATTGCGCTTCATGTTTCGACGCTGTGATCGGTTCAAAACCATTTCATCGACCGGGATGCGTACCGGCGTACAGGCCATGCAGGAACGACAGTGAGGCCGATAAACGTTGTCACCGCTACGACGGAAACCAAAATCAATTAATCGACCATAGGATTCGCTATCAACCACTTTGTTGGGATCGGCAAACAGCATCACCGATTCCCGGGCCGGTAGATAGCTACAGGCGCGCGGTTCGGTAGAAAAAAAGAAAAGCCGCCCTGAGCGGGTGTTAAAAATCATCATTTAAAAAATTCGAACCATTTGTTAATCACAGTTAATCAAAACTCCATTGACCGGACCAACCTGGGCGTTCAATCAACTCCGCCACAGCAGACAGAAATTCCTCGCGGGACATATCGACCGCTCCCAGGCTGGTCAGATGATCAGACCGAACCTGACCGTCGATCAACCCAAACCCGCGATCGGCCAGCTCGGCGCAGAGCCTGACGAAAGCAACTTTCGACGCGTCCCGGCTCCGCGAAAACATCGACTCGCCAAAAAAGACCCCTCCGAGGGCCACGCCGTAAAGTCCACCAACAAGGTTTTTATTCTCCCACACCTCGACGGAATGAGCGTAGCCAAGTCGATGCAGTTCGCCGTATGCGGCTCTCATTCGTTCGGTGATCCAGGTGCCTTCCGCCTGCTCTCTAAGGGCTGCACATTCTGAGATGACCCTGTTAAATGCTCGATCCGCAGTGATCTCAAAGGTCCCTGCACGGATTCGCTTGGCCAGACTACGAGGCACTCTGGGCGCCCGCGGATCAATCACCGCTCGTGGATTGGGACTCCACCAGAGCACCGCCTCCTGATCGTCATTAAACCAGGGGAAGATTCCGCCCGAGTAGGCCGCGATCAGGGTTGTCGCATTCAGTTCTCCGCCCGCCGCGACCAAGCCGTTTGGCTCCTGCAGTGCCTGATCCGCCGGCGGCAACCCGTCGGTGATCTGTCCATCGGCAAATCGAAAAAACACTTTAACCTCGACGAAAAGGGGTGTGGGCCTGCAACACCTGCTGGTAGCCGGAAATTTGCTCGCGCTCCTGATCGAGATAATCGGCCACCGCATCCGCAAATTGCCGGTGGGCCAACCAGTGGAGCGAATGGGTAGTGGTCGGCATAAATCCACGGCTGAGCTTATGCTCGCCCTGGGCGCCGGCCTCATAGCGGGCTATTTTCTCTTCAATACAGTACTCAATGGCACGGTAGTAACAGGTTTCAAAATGGAGGCTATCGAAATTTGCCAGGCAACCCCAGTAACGACCGTAAAGCGCGTCACCGCCACGAAAATTCAGCGCCGCAGCCACGTACTCGCCCCCCTTTTTTGCTAACACCATCACTACTCTGTCAGCCATCTGATCTGCAATCAGTTTAAAAAACTGCTCGGTGAGATAGGCCGTGCCGCCGCGTTTGTAGGCAGTAAGGCGATAAAGCTGATAGAACAGGCGCCAGTGATCCGCACTCAATTCACTGCCCTCGAGCAGCTCCATCTCGACGCCCGCTTCACGGACCCGACGGCGTTCGCGATTGACGTTTTTTCGCTTTTTGGAGGAGAAGGTGGCAAGAAAATCCCCGAACTGCTGATAGTTTTGATTCTGCCAGTGAAACTGCAAATCATGCCGCGCTAACCATTCACCCTGCCCGCCGGTCAGCAACTCGGCCTCGGTGCGGGGCAAAAACAGGCAATGAATAGAGGATAACTGTCGCCGCCGCGCTTCCTCTATCAGCTCCATGGCTAACTGCTGACGAAGCTCCCCCGCCTGCGGTTCGTCCTGTTCCACCGTGAGCAGACGACTGCCGGTCGCCGGGGTAAATGGCACTGCACATACCAATTTCGGGTAATAGGCCAGGCCGGCCCGCCGGTAGGCATCGGCCCATCCCCAGTCGAACACATATTCGCCGTAAGAGTGCTGTTTGAGGTAGCTCGGCACTGCGCCCAGTAATTGCCCCGCGTCATGGCTGATTATCAGGTGATGGGGCTGCCAGCCACTCTCCCCGCCCACCGATCCGCTCTGCTCCAGGGCATGTAAAAACCGATAATCGACAAAAGGATTATCGGTACCCTGCAACCGCTGCCACTGCTCCGGTGGCACGGCGGAAATAGATTCAACAAATCTAATTTTCAATTAACGGAATCCCATACTTTTAAATCGGGGCAAACCGCCCTCTTCAACCAACCTGGATTTGGTGATACATTCGCGCTCCAGTTGGCTTTGCACAGATAGTTGGCCCCCAAAATCCGGCAGTCAGACAGGTCCTTCACCCATCCCCTGGGTAAGCCCCGGCCAAACTGCTCTATCCGGTCAGATTATCATCCACTCCTACCTCATCTCTTGACTTACAGGATACCCCGATGGGCAGAGAATTGACCGTTGCCATTGCGCAGATAAACTGCCTGGTGGGTGATATTAACCACAACGTCGAGCAAATTTTTTCGGCGATGGAATCCGCCCGTTCCGAGGGTGCCCATCTGTTGGTCTGCCCCGAGCTCACCCTTACCGGTTATCCCCCTGAAGATCTGCTGCATCGTCCAGAATTCTTACAGCAGGTCGCCGATGGTCTTCATACCCTGCAACGCCGGACCAGCGGCCTGGCCTTATTAGTGGGCCACCCACAGCTGGAAAAGGAACGACTATACAACGCCGCATCGCTGATCAACGACGGCAAAATTACCGGCACTTATTACAAACATCTGCTGCCCAACTTCAGCGTTTTCGATGAGAAGCGTTATTTTACCGCCGGCCACCAACCGCTGACGGTGTCCATCAACAATATCAGCGTCGGCATCACCATCTGTGAAGATATCTGGCAACCAGAGCCCACCCGGGCCGCGGTCAATGCCGGGGCTGAACTCATTGTTAACCTGAACGCATCGCCGTTTCATGTCGGCAAACAGCTGGAGCGTGAGGCCGTAGTCGGCATTCGCGCCCGCGAGAACCGCGTACCGATAATTTATGCCAACATGACCGGCGGTCAGGATGAGCTGGTGTTTGATGGCGCCTCTTGTGTGGTTGACGCCCAGGGCACCTGCGTGCAGCGCTTCCCGGCCTTTCGCAGCGGATTATTTACCACCGCTTTCAGCGAGACCGATGGCCTCATCCGACCGATTGGCGGTAGCCTCGATGACCCGTTGGAGAAAGAGGCAAGCATTTATGAAGCCCTGGTCTGCGGTGTCCGCGATTACGTTGATAAAAACGGGTTTAAGGGGGCAATTCTGGGACTCTCAGGAGGCGTTGATTCAGCCCTCACCCTGGCGATTGCCGCCGACGCCCTCGGCGCTGACCGGGTCGAGGCGGTAATGATGCCATCGGAATTCACCGCAGGCATGAGTCGCAGTGACGCCAACGAGCAGGCCGACATGCTCGGTGTTGGCTATCGGGAAATCCCCATCCGCCCCATGGTGGAAAGTATCGAAGCTGCCCTCGAACCGGTTTTTAATGGCGGCGAACGGGACGCCACCGAGGAGAATATTCAGGCGCGTATTCGCGGGCTGCTACTGATGGCCATCTCCAACAAGTCTGGCAGTATCGTGTTAACCACCGGCAATAAAAGCGAAATGGCCGTGGGTTATGCCACGCTTTATGGTGATATGGCCGGCGGATTCGCGGCCATCAAAGACGTTCCAAAAATGATGGTCTATCGCCTTTGCGACTACCGCAACCGGCTTGGCCGCGTGATTCCCCAGCGGGTCCTCGATCGACCACCCAGCGCTGAACTCAGACCCGATCAACTGGACCAGGATAGCTTACCCCCCTACGACATACTCGACACCATCATCGAGCTCTATGTCGAGCAGGACTACTCCATCGCCCAGCTGATCGCCGAAACCGGGTTTGACGCGGAAACTGTGAAAAAAATTGTTCGACTGGTAAAACTTAACGAATACAAAAGGCGGCAGGCGCCCCCCGGGGTGAGAATCAGCCAGCGCGCCTTTGGGCGGGACCGCCGGTATCCCATTACCTCGGGGTTTCGAGATACCCTGGCGGGCTAACCGTCAGAGGTAATCAACTATCTCGGTGAGCGGCCGCCGGGGCGTCAACTCCGGCAATTCCGCCGGGTAGCCGATGGTAATCAGCGCCACCGGCTCCAACCCATCAGGCAATTGCAGGCATTCACTAATGCCATCACTCTCAAACGAGCCCACCCAGGCGGATGCCAGACCCGCCGCAACCGCCGCCAACTGGGCATAAGAAGCCACTATGGTGGTGTCCTGCATAGAAAACACCCTGCCAGACTCCTCACCAAAGGTGGCAATGGAACGTTGTGGGTCCGCACAAAAAACCATGCAGACCGGTGCCTGGGTAATAAATTCATGTCTGCTGGAGAACTCTACCAGTGCTGCCCGCTGCACCGCATCGGTGACGACAAATATTCGGTACGCCTGAAGATCTCCCGCTGAGGGGGCCGCCGTGGCTGTCTCCAGAATCGCATGGAGTTTTTCTTGCTCCACTTCCATATCCGGTTCATAACGGCGAACCGAGTGGCGATGGCGAACCGTTTCAAAAAAACTCCACATCAGCAACTCCTCAATCAGTATTGGAGAGGGATAAATAAACCTGAACTACCCATGGGCCGATCGGGGATTGGTTCCCACTAGTTAACCACAAACGCCTCAGCATCCAGGGTGGCACTATGCTCCGGATAGTTGCTTTTTAGCAGCCGCATACTGTCAGCCGCCAGGCTGTCCTGGCCCAGCATGCGATAGGATTTCACCATCAGCGCCAGGGCTTCAGGCACCGCTGGCGTGCCAGGAAAAGTCTCCAGTACGTGCCGTGCCCGGCCATTCACCGCAATATAGGCTTCTCGTTTCATATAGTAATTGGCCACATGGATCTCGTGGCCGGCAAGGCGGTTTCGCAAATAGATCATGCGCTGGCGGGCATCCTCGGCATAGCTGCTCTCTGGATACAATTTCAGCATTAATAAAAAGGCGTCAAAGGCCCTGCGCGCTGTGACTACTTCCCGGGCGGAGGCGTCCTGGGGCATGATTCGTTCAAAAATCGATACATCCCGGCGAAAGTGCACCAGACCGCGCAGGTAGTAAAGATAGTCAATACTCTCGTGCAGGGGGTACAGCTTGATAAATCGATCAATGGAATCGAGAGCAGCTTCCGGCTGGCCATCCCTGAAATAGGCGTAAGCCAGATCCATCCGCGCCTGTTCGGCGTAGGGACCGTAAGGATACCGGGCGATGAGCTTTTCATAATGGTCAACCGCCGGCGCGAAACCACCATCCAGCAGATAGACCCGCGCCTGGTCATACAGCTCCTCGGCGCTCCAGTTAACCGTCACGTCATCGGGTTGAACGTCGCCGGAACAACCGGCAAGCAGCATGACTAACAGGGGTACCAGTGACCATCTTCCTAACCGTTGCATTTCGAATTCCGTGTTCGATCATTCATAATAGTTCGTCAAATCTTTAATCCTGTACTCACATTTCGGCCCGCTAATTCAACCGGTCAATTCGATCAGTTATTTCAACTTCAACTGCTTGGAATTGCCTGCACTTCATACAATGACCGAATCCGCCGCACTATATCAGATACCGCCCGAATTTAGCGGCCTGAGACTTGATCAGGCGGTCGCCAGATTGCTGCCGGAATATTCCCGTAATCGACTACAAAAGTGGATTCGCGATGGCCAGATTACGGTCAACGGCGCGGTCGTACAGCCAAAACTTCGCCTGGCAGGCGGCGAAACCCTCTCCGTCGATGCCATTGACGAGCCACCCACCGATTCTCCGGCAGCAGAAGCCATCGATCTTGAGGTTATCTACCAGGACTCCGCCCTTATTATCGTCAACAAACCAGCGGGGTTGGTGGTACATCCCGGTGCGGGGATTAATAGCGGCACCCTGCAAAACGGCCTGTTGTTTCGCTACCCCGAGCTGGCTGCGCTGCCTCGCTCCGGCATAATTCATCGTCTTGACAAAAACACTTCCGGCCTGATGGTGGTAACTCGCTCCCTGCAGGCCCACAAAATTCTCAGTGAAAAACTCGCTGATCGCCAGATCAGTCGCGAATACCTGGCGTTGGTCCACGGCTGGATTATCGCCGGCGGAACCGTTGATGCCCCGATCGGCCGCCACCCCGGTGACCGCACACGCATGACCGTCACCGACGGCGGCCGGGAAGCCCGTACCCACTATCGGCTGGCCCGGCAGTGGCCTCACCACACCTTATTGAGGGTGAAACTCGATACCGGCCGGACCCACCAGATCCGCGTCCACATGCGCCACCTTCGCCACCCGGTAGTGGGCGATCCTACCTACGGCAATCGCACTGGCCCACCGGCCCGCTGCGGGCCGGACCTAAAACAGCAACTCGGTCAGTTCAAACGCCAGGCACTGCACGCCACCCGGCTGGCATTCGACCACCCGGAGAGCGGGCAACCGATGACATGGGAACAGCCGGTTCCAGCGGATTTCCAGCAGCTCATTGACGCCCTCGATGAGGAATACGGGCAAGATGACCCCTCCTGAATCACCCCCTACACTGCATTGGCTTCGTCCGGACTGGCCGTTGCCAGCAGGTGTTAGCGCACTCACCAGCTGCCGCCACGGCGGCACTAGCGCCCCCCCCTGGGCAACATTGAATCTGGCCAACCGGGTGGGAGACGATGACGCCAGCGTGGTCGAGAATCGCCGCTTGTTACGTGAACAGGCACAACTCCCCGCAGAACCAATGTGGTTGAATCAGCAACACACCGCGCGGGTCACTGTGGTCGCGGATGCCGCCGATCTGGCCGCCGACACCAGCCAGATTGCCAGCGACGCCTGTGTATGCGACCTGGCGGAGCAGGTTTGTGTAGTACTGACCGCGGACTGTCTGCCCATACTGGTCTGCAGCGCCGACGGTTCGCAAATTGCGGCTATCCATGCCGGCTGGCGTGGCCTGGCCGCAGGCATCATCGCCAACACCCTGGCAGGGTTCAACCCTGGCGAGTCGCCACCCTCTGCCTGGATTGGTCCGGCGATAAGTGCCCGGCATTACGTCATTGACGAGCCGCTGTACCAGCGCTTTATCCAGCTTGATGCCGCTTATCACGCCTACTTTGAAAAGACGGATCATTCAGGCGCGGATACCCAGTACCATATGGACTTGGCCGCCATCGCTACACTGCAGCTTAATCGCGCCGGCGTGGACCAGGTTTTCCATAGCGGCCTCTGTAACTACGCCGATAACCATTTTTTCTCTTATCGACGCGACGGCATCACCGGTCGCATGGCGACAATGATCTGGAAATCTGCCTGATTGCGGTAAAGTATTCCGAACCCTGACTCGACCTAAGGCTGACCATCAATGAGCAAACCCATTAAAGTAGTTCTCAGCGTCATCGCCCTGCTGATCGCGATTCCCATTATTGCCGTCATCGTAGCCAGTCAGGTGATCGACACCGATGATATTAAGCAGCTGGTGACTGATCAGGCCACCAAACAGACCGGACGAACCCTGACCATCGACGGTGATATCGGCCTCGGGTTCTTTCCCTGGCTAAGCGTCGATATTGGCAAAACGCGACTGGAAAACGCTCCCGGATTCGGCAGCGACCCGCTATTCGAGGTCGACCAGATTTCAGTCAGTTTAAAAATAATACCGCTGCTCTCGGGTAATGTGGAACTGGACACAGTCACCCTCACCGGCCTTAATCTGGATTTGCATACCAATGCCGAAGGTATATCCAATTTTGCAGATATTGGCGGTGAATCCGCCCCAACCTCGGCACCGACCGCCGGGGATTCCCCGGCCGGCCTGGACAGCGCGGCGCTGGCAGCCTTTTCCATCGGCGGATTAGCCATTGAGGACGCCCGTATTCGCTGGCGCGACCAGACCAGCCAAACAGATATAGAACTCTCCGACTTCAGCCTGCGTAGTGGGGCGATTACTCCCGGCCAGGCCGTCGACATTTCCCTGGGCGCGTCAATTCAGTTAGCAGAACCGGCATTGGAATCCCGCATTGACAGCAGTATCACCGTCGATATCGATGACGATTTCAACCGGGTGGCCTTTAGTGACCTGCTGATCAAAATCACCGCGAACGGCAAGACCCGGACCGGCGGCGAAGTTACCGGGCAACTATCTGCCTCGGCTATCGCCAACCTTGCCGACGACACCCTGATGGTCGAAAAAATGACCCTCAGCGCCGCCGGCCTGGAAGTGAATGGCGATCTTTCAGTAACACAGATGAGCCAGGACCCACAGGCAAAGGTTACTCTGGAACTGGAATCCTTCAACGCTCACAAGGTGCTGGCGGCACTCGCTCCGCCGGGAATTGCCACCGCCGACCCCGATGCCTTAACCGACATTAATGCCGCCATAACGCTGTCCGCCAACGGCAGCCGGATGGATCTGCAACAGCTTGCCATTCAACTCGACCAGACCAACATCACCGGCGAGGCGACCGTGGTCGATTTCGACAACCCCGCCATTAGTTTCAAACTCGCCATTGATGCGATTGACCTGGATCGCTATCTGCCCGGGGACGCATCGGCGACAACGGCGTCAGATTCATCGGATGAAACATCGAGCGAGGAACCCATCAATCTGGGCGAATCACTGGCTGGGCTGGCTGCATTAAACCTCAAAGGCTCGTTGACGATTGGCAAACTCAAGGTCAGCAACCTGCAATCCAGTGATATCTCGCTAACCGTTAACGCTGAGAATGGCCGGCTGCAGCTTGACCCGATCAGCGCCAATCTTTATGACGGCAGCCTGAACGGCTCGGTCGATGTTAACGGTAGCGTGAAACCACCGGCCCTCGCCCTTTCGCAGAAATTAACCAACGTCAACCTGTCTCCCCTGATTATGGATGCAGCGGGGGTTGATCAGGTAAGTGGCAAGGCCAGCATCGAGGCCATCGTCTCCACTCGGGGGAATGCGGAAACAGAACTCACCCAAAACCTCGATGGCACGCTCAGGTTCGATATCACTGACGGTACCCTCAAAGGGATCAATGTTGACCGCAGCGCCTGCCTGGCAATGAAAGGAATAAAATCACTCAGCGGTAAGGAAAATAATGAAACCTGCCCACCCGACGAACCCACGCGCTTCAATTTTTTTCGGGCATCAGCCAAGGTCACCGACGGTGTACTCAATAACCGCGACCTGTTTATCGAACAGCAGCGCTCCGATCCAGAGAAATTTCTGCATATCAAGGGCAGCGG
>JAYNPV010000046.1:0-2896 GCA_038113925.1 Gammaproteobacteria bacterium
CTGCACTGACAATGGCAGCTTCGGCCAATGGCTCAATAGTTTTACTGCCAGCGACTATCATTTGCTGCACCGGCAGATTGCCGACAGGTTTGCCTGCGTAGGCCGAAGCGCCGCTGAGTGGTTTCTACTCAGCAGTGGCTTTGAGTACTATTTCGCCACCGATGACGCCCGACGGTTGCTAACGCGCCTCGGGTTACTACCCAAGGGACGAAAAGATGAGAGTTTTGCCCTTGCCATGCAGTCCCTGCAGGACGCCAGCACAACACCCCGTTGGGATATCAGCATTGATCTATGGCGATTTGCCAGTGGGTTTCGAATGACTGAGGCGGTCTGTTCGGAGGTTGCCCCCCACTGCGCCAAGTGCCCACTCTGGGATTACTGCGACTTCTTTAACCAGGACCAGAGCCAGCAATAGGCACGGCGTTTTAACCCAACCACGCCCGCCGGGCGGGCATCAACTGACGTGGCTGGCGATACCCGCCTCAAGCGCCACGGTGAGGTCATCCGCCGAAACGGGTCGGCTGATAAAGTAACCCTGCACTATGTCGCACTCAAGCACGTCGAGTAGGTCCCAGATTTCCTGATCTTCGACGCCTTCAGCGACCACTCTGATCCCCAGCTGGTGTGCCATGGTGATGGTGGAATGGACGATCACCATGTCGTCGCCGGCACAATTGAGCTGGCTGATAAAGCTGCGGTCGATCTTCAGCTCGCTGATGCGCAGTTTTTTCAGGTAGGCCAGTGACGAGTAACCGGTGCCGTAATCATCAACAGAAATTTCCACGCCAAATTCATGGAGTTCCTCAATGACCTGAATGGCGGTGGTCGGATTCGCCATCATGTCGCTCTCTGTCAGCTCAAACTGCAATAGCCTGGCGGGTAGCTGGTGGTCCTGCAGGGTTTGTTTCACAAAATCGACCAGGTCGGGTTCCTGCAGATTGCGGGCTGATAAATTTACCGCCACCCGTAGGGGTTTTCCCACTGATTGCCAGCGCGCCGCCTGGCGAACGGCCTCAGCGATTACCCAGCGAGTCAGATCTTTAATCAGTCCAGCACGCTCTGCCAGTGCGACAAACTGGTCCGGCGGAATAAACCCCTGCTCCGGGTGCACCCAGCGCACCAGTGCTTCGGTACCGATGCACTGCCTGTCGCTTATTTTGACCTTGGGCTGATAATGCAGGAACAGCTGATCGGTCAAGATTGCTTCACGCAGATCTGCACGCAGGGTCAACTGGTCGTGATTGATCTGACCCAGCTGCTGATCGCCATCAACCACCCCCAGGCCATCGCGTTTGGATAACGAGGCCGCCAGTTCAGCATGGCGCAATATCACCTGGTCATCATCGCCGTGGGCCGGCCAGTGGGCGACACCAATACCTGTGCTGATTTCCAGTTTCTGCTCTTCAACAATGAACTGTCGCTGGATCGCCCTGGCGATTTTATCAACCTTGATACCGACCATTTTTTGCGACTGATTACCCGGAAATAGCACCGCGAAATCGTCATCGCCAAGCCGGGCAACCAGGTCCGTTGGGTCCGCGGTGATCAGCAAAATTTCACCTATCTGACGTAACAGGTCATTGCCGGCGGCGTAACCCAGGCCATCATTAACCTGTTTAATATCATCCACGTCGACCACCATCAGACCGAAACAGCCGGCTTCGGCTTTGGCGACCGACGCCACTTTAGCGAGCTGCTGCACAAACAGCGCTCGATCAGGGAGACCGGTGATCGGATCATGCCCTATCACCTGCCTTGAGGCATCTTCGGTGAGGGATTCGGTCGTGGGCGGCAACGCGCGCAGCACATAAGCGCCGCTGAAGGGGTCATTGTTGAAACAGCTTAATTGAGCGACCGGCGGCTTGGCGCTTTGTCCACCCGCGGCGTTGGTGAACACTTCAATCGACGCCAGTTCACCACTGATTAATTGGGGCTGGTGATCGGTAAACCGCACCAGTCCTGACGGCGTTAGCAAATCGGCAAGTCGTAAGGCTGAATAGTGCTCATTTTCAGCAATATCGTAAACAGTGGATGCCTGCTGATTGAGGTACAAACAGGTTTCACTCTGCTGATCGAACACCGCTACCGCGCTCTGAGTCAAATCCAGCACATGTTGCAGTCGCGTCAGGTCGGATTCGATGCGCCGCCGACTATTGATCAGACGACTCATCACGCTATCGACAATCTGTATTCGCAGCGAACTATCACTGGTTTCGCCGGTCCCTGCGGGCTCCTCAAGCAGGTGGGCGATTCGCTGTTGCAGAAATTCGGGCGAACTGGCGGGAGAGGCAAAATCAACCCCGGCGACGCCCCGCAATATCGACATCACCTCGATCAGCCGGTCTTCCTGAGCGAGCAGCAGTAGCCGGGTATTGGCCAGTGCTGCATCGGAGCGGATCAGATAAACAAAATTGACCACCTCATCAACCTGCATACCGACCAGCACTGCCAGCATACGCGGGGCGTCCTCCCTGGACAGGGCGGCCTGGCAACTGGGCAAATCAGCAAAGACGGTTAATCGGAGCCGCGAAACCATTGAGAACCAGTGCGGGGACGGAGGGGCACAATGGGGCGCTCCCACCGCATAGATAGTCCTGGCGGTTGATTCAGCCGCGGGGGGATCGACATTGGCCGGTATCACCGGCGACTGAAAAGCTAGTTCGCTAGACAACTTGGTATGAGTCCTGCAATCAATCCGGATAGAGAGGGTTCAGGCGTCTTTAACATTTGCCCGCCTGTTCCACTGGCACTCTTTGTATTACGGCTATAGCGCCCTGGACTTGAGAAAAACGACAGAAACTCGAACCAGGGCTCCGGTCAGGTTCGCTGGGACAAGGAAATGGCCACTATTGCACCGACCATAAAGAGCACGGGAGGCACGATTGCCGACCAGAAC
>JAYNPV010000046.1:2906-5854 GCA_038113925.1 Gammaproteobacteria bacterium
GCCCAAAAACGATGCCAACGAACACCCTTTGTCCCAGGTTGCCACTACGCAAACTGCCAAACACAAAAGGTAGAGAGATCAGCACCATCACCGCAATGGTCAGCGGGCGCACTATTTTTTGCCAGAAGGCCAGCCGGTACTGATTGGAGTCCTGGCCATTTTCAGCCAGAAATTGGGCATGATTATGCAGCTCCCAAATGGACATTCGTCCCGGTTCGACTATCCCTACCGCCATGTTTTCCGGGGCCAGCGCAGACTCCCAGCTGGCTCTGGCCGCCTTGACGCGACGACTGCCCGTCGGGTCAAGAAGCGTTTGTTTGATGCCGTGCAATATCCAGCGGTTGTCCTCATTCACCGCCTGTTTGGCAGTCGTTACCGCTTGCATGCGCTTGTGCTGATCAAACTCGTAGATGGTTACTTTCTGAAGGGTTCGGTCAGCGCCCACCAATTTGACATGAATAAAGGTGTCATCATCACGGGCCCATACCCCGCTCCTGTCGCCACGAAAGAAGGAGTCATTGAGCGCGCGGCTGCGCACCTCCTGGCCGATTCGCTCTAACGGCGGCACGGCAATTTCACCCAATATCAACGCGAACATCAGAATCGGCAGGGCGGCAATCAACAGCACCCGGCCAATCGACAGAATGGAGAAGCCCGCCGCCCGTAACGCCACCAACTCGCCGCTTGAAGCGAGTCCTCCCAACCCGACCAGCGCCCCCACCAGCGCCGCACTGGGCAGCAGCTCAAAGGCTCGACGCGGCGTCGTTAGCAGTAAGTACTGAATTAACTCGGGCAATCGATAACCCGCCTTGCCCAGGTCATCGAGTTCCGCAATAGTCGCAAACAGGGAAAAAACCGCCGTAAGCGCCGCCAACGAGAGGAAAAACCCACCGATCACCGCCTTCGACAGGTAGACAGATACCTTATTCATCCCGCTCTCCAGCCGAGCAGACGGCGACCCCAGCTGACCATGGGGTTACTCAGATTGATCATCATAATGGCTAGCAACACCAGCGCCGCCAGATGCACCCACCAGAGCCCGATCCAGGGCTGCAGCTTGCCATCCTCGACCCAGGAGCTACTCAACTGCAGAAAATTGGTGTAGAGCATATACACCATAACCGCCAGCGCCAGCCGACCGGCCCGACCGGATCGGGGTGCCGTATAGCTCAGGGGAATCGCCATTAACATCAACACCAAAGTCGACACAGGTATGGCCAGACGCCACTGCAATTCAGCGTTCGCCGCTTTGCCTTTGCCCCAGAGCTGAGCAGTGGAGAGCGCCTCTTCCTTGCGCCGCTTCTGCTTCAACTCCGGCTGCTGGATCAAGAGCGCGTACTCTTCGTACTGCATTTCACGATAATCGAGCCCTCCCGGCTTACCGTCGTAGCGGTAACCCTGTTGAAGTACAAGAAACTGATCACCGTTCGCCTCATCAATCTGAATCCGGCCCAAGGGCGCGACTATTAAAGTCTCCCGGCTGGGGTCACTGTTGTCGCGAATGAACACATTCTCAAGCCGAGTTCGATCGTCGCTCAGTTGCTGCACATAAAATATCCGCTGGCCTTCATCAATCGGCCGGAACACCCCGCTACTGATACCGGTCAACGCCGGTTCACTCTCTACCCGTTCCTCGATTTTAATGGTCTGCTCTTCTGCCCAGGGGGCGACATAAAAAGAGAGACCTGCCACCGGCAATGCGGCTGCCAGTCCCAACAACCCCACCGGGATCAGTAATTGCAGCGGGGAAATTCCCGTTGCGGACAGAGCCGCCATTTCACTATCCCGATACCAACGACTCAGCGTTAACAGCGAGGCGAGGAATAACCCCACCGGAATAATAATCGTCTGGGCACCCAATAGTTTCAGCGCCATCAGGCAGAGCACGGCATCGCCCGGCAATTCGCCCTGCGCAACCGAGGCCAGATAACGAATAATACGGGTGCTCGACATCACCAGTGTCAGCACCACAACGGTGCCGACCAGATAGAGAACAAACTCTCTGAGCAGATAGGTTCGAATGACTTTCATAGACTATTATCTTGCCGCATTCAGACAGCTAATCCCTGGTCAAATCTCAAAAAGGGCGGCCTTTTAGCTAAACTAGCTGCCTGATGCCGGGATTCAGCAGTCGGGTAAGCTGTTCACCGCGCGCCAACTAATATCCCGCTCACCCATTTAATTTCGGAGTATGGCATGAAATTTTCCTTGTCCACCAAGCCAGTGCTGGAAGAATCCACTCATTGCCTGGTGCTGCCCGTGGTCGACGGCAAAAAGCTTCCGGCGATCACTGCAGAGGTCGACAAGGCGAGTCGGGGGGCTATCAGCGCTGCCATTAAAGCGGGCGATGTGACCAGCGCGCGGGGCAAAGCGCAACTGCTCAGATCGCTGTCCGGTATCGCCAGCGAACGGGTGCTACTGGTGGGTTGTGGAAAAACGGATTCGCTCGATAGCAGTCAGTTCATCGAGATTCTTCAGGGCGCAGCTCAGGCATTAAAACAGACCGGTTGCGCCAGCGTCAGCTGTTACTTGACCACACTGGCGGTTAAAGATCGCGACCCCCAATGGAACCTGGCCATGGCGGTACAGACTTTTGCGCGGGCCACCTATCGGTTTAGCGAGTTAAAAAGCAGCAAACCGGCTCCGGCAAAGCTAAAGCGCGTCGCGCTTAACATCGGTGATACCCCCAGCGCCCTGGCTAAAACTGCCCGGCAAACCATTACTATCCACGCGGCCATTGCCGATGGGGTGGATCTGGCTCGCGACCTGGGTAACCGCCCCGGCAACATCTGCACACCGGTCTACCTTGCCGAGCAGGCCAAACAGCTCGCCGGTGATCTGAAACTCAAAATCAATATCCTCGACGAAGCAAAAATGTCCAAAGAAGGCATGGGTTCTCTGCTGAGCGTGGGTCGCGGTAGCCGTGAAGAGTCACGCCTGATCGTTCT
>JAYNPV010000046.1:5937-11449 GCA_038113925.1 Gammaproteobacteria bacterium
AAATATGACATGTGCGGCGCGGCCAGTGTGCTGGGCACCATTAAAGCCGTGGCCTCGGCCAAATTACCGGTCAATCTGGTGGGAATTATTCCGGCGGTGGAAAACATGCCCGATGGGCTGGCGAACAAACCGGGGGACGTGGTTACCAGCCTGTCCGGCAAAACCATTGAAATCATTAACACCGACGCCGAAGGCAGGCTGATTCTGGCCGATGCACTGACCTACGCAGCGCGCTACAAACCGGCAGCAATTATCGATATCGCCACCCTCACCGGGGCCTGCATCGTTGCCCTGGGCAGCCACCTCAGTGCGGTACTCGGCAATGACCAGTCGCTGGTCGATCAACTCCTTGATGCCGGCCTTGAAAGCCATGATCGCGCCTGGCAACTCCCCCTGCTTGATGAATACCAGCAGCAAATCAAGAGCAATATCGCCGACATTTCCAATGTGGGCGGCAAGGGAGCCGGGACAGTAACGGCCGCCTGCTTTCTATCCCGGTTTACTGAGGGACAGCGCTGGGCCCACCTGGATATTGCCGGCACCGCCTGGGTAAGCGGTAAAGACAAAAATGCGACCGGTCGACCGATACCCTTACTCACCCAGTACCTGATCAATAGTTATTCACAGTAGTGATCAAGGCGTGACCAAAGTTGATTTTTATCTGTTGGAAAATGAAAACCGTAACGGCCTGCTGCGCTTTGCCTGCCAGTTGACCGAAAAAATCTACGGCCTCGGTCACCGGGTTCATCTGCACACCGGCAACAGCCAGATCGCGGAGCGCCTCGATCAGCTGCTGTGGACTTTTTCAGAGTTGGCCTTCCTGCCCCATGAACGGGTATCGTCGGAACAACTGACCGAACCGGCCCCGGCTGCTCCCATTACTATCGGCACCGCGGGGGACGCAAGTGATCCTCTCTTTTGCGAGGACGTGCTCATCAACCTCAGTGATGAGGTGCCTCTCTGGTTCAGCCGATTTGCGCGGGTCGCTGAATTTGTCGCCGGCGACGACCAGGACCGCACCAGCGCCCGCGAACGCTATCGGTTCTACCGTGACAGGGGATACAATCTCGATACCCATCAAATTAATTCGTAACCAACCAGTATGAGCAGAGACGAGACTCCCCAGCCTAAGGATCAAACGGCTACCGGACCGGAGACGGAAAATTCACTCGATGAGCTGCTTGACTCCGTCCGCGACCATCTGGATACGCCGCCGATGACCGAGGACGATATTCCGGTACTCACCGAAGTGGTACTGGCCGGCCCGACTGCAACCGATTCCGGGACGGAGAATGAACAGTCGCCTGCCTCTGCGGCTATCCCTGCCGAGGAACACGAAGCCCAGGCAACCGCAGCTTCGAGCGCTGAAGAAGCCACCGAAACACCCGGCTCAACGGTAGCGACCGATACCGATCGCCCTGCTCAGGGAACTGATCACTTCCCCCCGGCAGGGGATATTGATGAGTCAACAAATGTGCTGCAATCCGGCTTTGACGCGAGTCTTGACTCCGGTATCCAATCAAATCAGACAGAGCAAGTCACGGAAGATCCGCTGGCCACCTTGCAGACCGACTGGGTCGATCAGGCCGGTGAGGAATTTGATGCCACGCAGGTGGTGTCATTTGCCGAGAACTCATCAGCCGAACTGCCTGTAATGACCGCGGATGAAGCCGACCCTGCCGGCAACGAAACCCGATCCGCCACGGATTCTGCCAAAATCCTCGAGCAGTTTGAACAGATTATCGATGAGCGCTGCAAAGCCCTCGCCGATGAACTGAAACGGCAGCTACGTGATCTCACCGAAATTTCTGCAAACAGGGATCCCGTTGATCCTGAGGCCTAGCCCCTGGTGAATCCCGCTTAACCCGGCGGTTGCCTGTCATCCCCGTTTCAATCAGCGACCTGTGGGTCGCCGGCGACAATTATTTGCCCAATTTAATCTGGAATCATGGATAAAACCTACAACCCTACCGACATAGAGCAGCGCTGGTATCAGCGTTGGGAAGAAAACAATGAGTTCGCTCCCGGCGATAGCGGCGACCCCTACTGCATAGTGATTCCGCCGCCGAACGTCACCGGTTACCTGCATATGGGCCACGCCTTTCAGGACACCATCATGGACCTGCTGATCCGCTATCAGCGGATGCGGGGAGCCAATACCCTCTGGCAGGTGGGCACCGATCACGCCGGGATTGCCACCCAGATGGTGGTTGAACGCCAGCTCGCCGGTGACAATATCAGCCGTCACGACCTTGGTCGGGAAGCTTTCATCGACAAGGTCTGGCAGTGGAAGGAGCAATCCGGTGGCCAGATCACCCGGCAGCTCAGACGCATGGGAGCGTCGGCAGACTGGAGCCGCGAGCGCTTCACCATGGATGAGGGGCTCTCGGCGGCGGTTCGCGAAGTCTTTATCAGCCTCTATGACAAGGGACTGATCTACCGCGGCAAACGGCTGGTCAACTGGGACCCCGTGCTGCACACCGCTATCTCCGATCTCGAAGTCGACTCGGTGGAAGAACAGGGCTCACTCTGGCATATCCGCTATCCGCTTGCCGATGGCAGTGGTTCGCTGACGGTCGCCACTACCCGGCCGGAAACCCTGCTGGGCGATACCGCCGTTGCCGTACACCCTGACGATGAGCGCTATCAGCACCTGATCGGCCAGTCAGTCACATTGCCGATGACAGGGCGCCAGATTCCGATTATCGCCGACGACTATGTCGATCCCGAGTTTGGCTCCGGCTGCGTAAAAATAACGCCTGCCCATGATTTCAATGACTATCAGATGGGCCAGCGCCACCAGCTGCCGATGATCAATGTGCTCACTGGTGATGCCAGAATTGGTGACGATATGCCCGCCGCCTACCGGGGGATGGACCGGTTTGAGGCAAGAAAACAACTGGTGGCCGACTTACAGGCCGCGGAGCTGCTGGAAAAAGTGGATGACCACACCCTGATGGTTCCCCGAGGCGACCGCAGCGGCACCGTGATTGAGCCCTGGCTGACTGATCAGTGGTACGTCAAGGTGGCTCCACTGGCGCAACCGGCCATCGCCGCCGTGCAGAACGGTGACATCAAATTTGTGCCGGAAAACTGGTCCCGCACCTATTTTGAGTGGATGAACAATCTCGAGGACTGGTGCATTTCCCGGCAGATATGGTGGGGCCACCGTATTCCCGTCTGGTATGACGCGGAAGGTAACCACTACGCCGGTCAGGATGAGACAGACGCCCGCAGGCGTCATCAGCTGCCCGATGAACTGCAGCTGCATCAGGATGAAGATGTACTCGATACCTGGTTTTCCTCTGCCCTGTGGCCTTTTTCTACCCTCGGTTGGCCGGAGAAAACTCCCGAGTTGCAAACCTTCTACCCCACCAGCGTGCTGGTAACCGGCTTTGACATCATTTTTTTCTGGGTGGCGCGGATGATTATGATGGGCCTGGAATTTACCGGCGAGGTGCCTTTTAGAGAAATCTACATCCACGGCCTGGTGCGCGATGCCGAAGGCCAGATAATGTCCAAGTCCAAAGGCAATGTGCTTGACCCGCTGGATCTGATCGACGGCGCGGATCTGGATACCTTAATCAGCAATCGCACTGCCGGACTGATGCAGCCGGAAATGAAAGCAAAAGTAGAAAAGGCCACCCGCAGACAGTTTCCCGAAGGAATTCCTGCCTTTGGCACGGACGCCCTGCGCTTCACCTTCGCCTCCCAGGCGACGCTGGGCCGGGATATCCGCTTCGATCTTCAGCGGATTGAGGGTTACCGTAACTTCTGTACCAAACTCTGGAATGCAGCCCGTTACGTGATGATGAATGTGGCTGACGAAGATAACCCCGGCGCGGTCATCACCCCTGGTCAATCCCCTTCCGCTGAGTTAAGTGTCGCCGATCGCTGGATCCGCTCGCGCTTTGGCGAAACCTTAAGGCAGATAGAAAAAGCGATTGCCGACTATCGATTTGATTACCTGGCCAACGAACTCTATCAGTTCGCCTGGGATAACTACTGTGACTGGTACATTGAACTGACCAAACCCCTGCTCGCCGGTGACAAGGCTGCGGCCAGCAATGCCGCCAGACAAACTCTGGTGGATGTTCTTGAATCCCTGCTGCGGGCCGCTCACCCGGTGATGCCCTTTATTACCGAAGAGATCTGGCAGAAGGTAAGACTATTGGCCGGTATCCCGGCGGATAGCCTGATGAGCCAGTCGTGGCCGGAGCAGCGACGCTTTGTCCACGATCCCCAGGCAGAAGCTGAAATTGAATGGCTACAAAGTCTGGTAAGCGCGGTGCGCACCATCCGCGGGGAGATGAATATCGCGCCGCGCAAACCACTGCCGCTGTTACTGCAAAATGGCGGCCCGCAGGATCGGCTTTACCTGGAAAGTAATCTCTCGCTATTAAAGACTCTGGCCGTTTTAGACGAGGTTAACTGGATCGCTGATGACGGCTCGGCCCCGGATAGCGCGATCGGTCTGGTGGGTAATCTGCAGCTGCTGGTGCCCCTGGCTGACCTGATTGACCCGGCTGCCGAACTGGCGCGACTGGCCAAGGAGCTCGCCAAACTGGAAAAGGCGATCAACGGTAGCGAAAACAAGCTGGCCAATGAGTCCTTCACCGCCCGCGCCCCGGCTGAGGTGGTGGCAAAAGAGCAGACCAAGCTTGATGAATTGCGCCAGCAGCGCACCGAACTGACCCAGCAGCAGCAACGCATCGCCGCATTAGCGAGCGAGGGCTAAGCAACCCGGTTCAGCCGACGCCCAAGCGGTGGTTTAGCGCTCACGCACAGCAAGAAACTCGACCTGCGGCCAACGCTCTTCGGTCAGGTTCAAGTTCACCATACTGGGCGCGATGTAGGTGAGATCACCACCGCCGTCCAGCGCCAGGTTGGCTTCGGCTTTCTTTTTAAATTCGGCGAGCATTTTGTCATCGTCACACTCGACCCAGCGAGCGGTGACCACGTTGACCGGCTCAAACTGACACTCAACGCCATACTCATCCTTGAGACGAAAAGCCGCTACTTCAAACTGCAACACCCCCACCGCGCCCAGGATCAGGTCATTACCAATCAACGGCCGGTAAAGCTGGGTAGCCCCCTCCTCCGCCAGTTGCTGCAACCCTTTTAACAGCGCTTTCATTTTCAGCGGGTCTTTCAATTGTGCCCGCCGAAACAGTTCGGGGGCAAAATTGGGAATACCCTGGAATTTCAGCATCTCACCCTCACTAAAGGTATCGCCGATGCGAATAGTGCCGTGGTTATGCAGGCCAATCACGTCGCCGGCACTCGCCTGGTCTGCGTGTTCGCGGTCGCCGGCAAGAAAGGTAATGGCATTGGAGACCGCCATGTCACGCGCCAGGCGGACGTGACGCATTTTCATGCCTTTACGGTACTGACCGGAGCAGATGCGTAAAAAGGCAATACGGTCGCGGTGGGCGGGATCCATGTTCGCCTGTATCTTGAATACAAATCCGCTGAATTTACTCTCCTGCGGCTCGACGGTGCGCTCCAGGGC
>JAYNPV010000046.1:11459-14691 GCA_038113925.1 Gammaproteobacteria bacterium
CCGAGCCAAAATTGTCCGTGGTCTGTTTGGCGGCCAGTTTAGCGCTCAGATCAAACTCTGCACAGACACCCTTGACCAGTTCAATTTCATCGCGATAGTCAGCGATGTCATCGGCGTCCATTACTTCGGCCATGCGGGGATCATCCAGCCCATCAAGCACCTCAACCCCCTCTGCGGCAGAGTTATTGCCATCAAACAGGTGCACCTGATCATTCTGCAGGTGATAAATCCCCTTAAAGCGTTTGCCCATTCCAATCGGCCAGGTGATCGGCGCTGCTTCTATTCTCAGCACCTGTTCCACCTCGTCAAGCAGTTCAATGGGGTCCCGGCCTTCGCGATCCAGCTTGTTGATGAATGTCAGCACCGGGGTATCCCGCAGGCGACACACCTCCATCAGTTTGATGGTTCGTTCTTCAACCCCCTTGGCCACATCGATAACCATTAACGCGCTGTCGACTGCTGTCAAAACCCGATAAGAATCTTCGGAAAAATCAGCATATCCCGGCGTATCCAGCAGATTGACGGTGAAATCCCGGTAGGGAAACTGCATTACCGACGCGGTCACGGAAATGCCACGCTCTTTTTCCAGTTCCATCCAGTCTGAGGTGGCGTGACGACTGGACTTGCGTCCTTTAACCGTACCGGCCTGCTGGATTGCACCGCCGAACAGCAGCAGCTTTTCAGTCAGGGTTGTTTTGCCCGCATCCGGGTGGGAAATGATCGCGAAAGTACGCCGGGGAGCGTTGGTAGCACTCGATGAGTTCATTCTTTGTTCTGTTCACTAATATCGCCCCGAGCCGGATTGCCCCGCTCACGGCATTGATGGTTGAAAAAGCAATAATCTGCGCCGAAAAAACCGGCGGCTAATGCGCGATCCGCGGTTCAGTAAATCGGTTCGATCACCTGAGTGCGCGGATATCTCTGGACAATACCACCGCGTCTTCCCGACCTGTTTCAGCGCGATAATAATTTTTACGCAGCCCGATCCGGTCAAAATCGAATTTCTTGTACAGGGCCAATGCTGCCCGATTGGAAGGACGCACCTCCAGATAAACAGTCTGGGCATTGAGCTGCGCGGTGATTCTCAAAATTATTTCCAGAAACCGACTGGCATGCCCACGACCCTGCTCCCGTGGATCAATGCAGATATTCAGTAAATGAGCTTCACCCGCGGCAATGGCTACCAGGCAGTAGCCCACCAGCTGATCGCCCTTCCATAACAGGTGGCAGGAATAACCGGCGTTCAGACAATCAGCAAATACCCGCTGACTCCAGGGATATGGATAAGCCCTGTCCTCAATCTCACAGACATCCGGCAGGTGTTGTACGAGCATCTGGGTTACCCGCAACGCGGCGGCTTGATGAGCCTGGACTGGCTCATTAGATGGCGACGTTTCTACTGGTTGCCTACGCGCTACCACGCACCCGTTACTCCCTTGAAGGATGATGATTATACCGCTCTCTGGCGAAACAGAGGTCATCCCAGACCTTACTTTTCTCTGCAGGCGAACGTAACAGATAGGCCGGATGGTAGGTCACCACTAACGGAATTCCTTCCTGCCCATGACTGAATTCACGCTGGCGTAGTTTACCCACCGCGTCGTCGGTCGATAACAGGGTGTGGGCAGCCACTCGCCCCAGGGCAACAGTAATCTTCGGTTGCAGCAGGGCAATCTGCCGGGAGAGATAGCCCTGGCAGGCCTCGCGCTCATCGAGATGGGGATCACGATTACCGGGGGGACGGCATTTGACAATATTGGCGATGTAAACCTGGTCACGCGACAGACCAATCGCCGTAAGCATATTATCGAGCAATTTTCCCGCCCGACCCACGAAAGGTTCTCCTTGCTGGTCTTCCTCCTGACCGGGGGCCTCGCCGATTATCAACCAGTCCGCGGCTTCATCACCGACCCCGAATACGGGTCTCAGCCGCTGTTGGTGAAGCCCGCAGGAGCGGCAGTTCTCAACCTGTTGACGCAGGCTTGTCCAATCTGGCGGTTCCAGCGGCTCAACCGCTACCGGTGTCGCCTTTGCGGCAGGCTCGACCGGCTGATCGGGGTTGACGGATTGCCGAGTGCGATTAACGGGATTACGCAGTCGCCACACCGGAATTTCTAACGCGGCAAGAATCTGGCGCTGTACCGGTGTAAGCGGGGAGTTTTCCGGTGGCGGATTGATCCAGCTACTCCAGTTCGCGGACCAGTCTAAAGCCGAGGTTATCCTGGCGGACATCCGCGCGAATACCCACCCGCTTGGCCACCCGACTGCCGTCGGCAGGGTTGCTCCAGGAACCGCCCCGGACCACCCTTTCGGTGCAACCCGACTGCTGCCAGGCGCTGCCATCAACGGGCGCGCCCTTGTAATTCTTGTGCATGCAGTCGGCGACCCATTCCAGTACATTTCCAGAGGTATCCCTGAGACCCCAGGGATTAGCGGCGAAACTACTAACCGGCGCGGTTTTTACGCCATCCCACTCACTGCCACAGCCCCAGCAATTGGCCCGGTTTTTACCCGGTTTCCTGCCCCACCAGTAGGCGGAGCTGGTGCCGGCCCGAGCCGCATATTCCCATTCTGACTCGCTTGGCAGCCGATAGCGGTGGCCAGTCTGGCTGGACAACCAGGCAGCATAAGCCCGCGCATCATCCCAGCTAACATTTATAACCGGACGTTCTCCGCGCCCCCATCCCTGATCGTCGGGCAGTCTTCCGCCCACCGCCTTAACAAAAAGCCCGTATTCGTTGAAGGTCACTTCGGTCACCGAAATGGCGAAGGGCGGTACCGTCACTTCCCGGTCCGGTCGTTCTTCAAAGGCAGTGGATAACGACGAGCTACCCTGGGTGAAAACCCCGCCAGCCAGTTCCACCATCTGTGGCCCCTGGCCACCAATTTTTAAGGGATCCTTGATAAAACTTGGCGCGGTGGATTCGGTTTCAGCGGCTTCAACCCTTTGGGGTTGCTCAATGGATTCTCTTTGCACCGCAGGCTGCGAAACCTCACCACTGTTGGTCGCGACCGGCGGCACGGGATCCGTTTTTCCATAGAAAAAGAAAAAGGCCGCCACGCCAATGAGTAATAATCCCGCTAACGCGCTTATGATCGCCGACTTGTTACTCTTTTCACCACGGGCACTGGCTGACGGCGGAGATACCGCGGCAGTCGGAACAGACGCAGTGCTGGCAGTAGCGGGGGCAACCGGCTGCTGTGCCGGTTCAGATTTTACGCTCAGCTCCGG
>JAYNPV010000047.1:0-4191 GCA_038113925.1 Gammaproteobacteria bacterium
CTGCTGGGCTTGCGCCACCTGTTCCAGCGAGAACTGACCGGCAATTTCCACCTTCATTTCTCCCGACACAAACTTGGGGGCGATCCTGGCCAGCGCGCTACCGTCTGCCTGACAGATCATGATCTGCGATTCCACCGGGCCGATTTTCATATCGGCGGGATTGGCGACCGGACTGAGCAGGATTATCCGCGTATCGGCGCAGACCAGTGGCTCACTGCCCTGTAGAGACCTGCAGGCAAAAGGCGCGAGCACGAGGTCGACAAACCCTGGGTAATCAGCCAGGAATTGTTCTGAAAAACCGTCATCGTGGTAATCCACCACCCGGTCTGCCCCCATTCCAAGCACGTGATCGTGGTTATTGGCGCTGGCGGTAGCCAACACCGTCGCCCCCGCCAGGTGCGCCAACTGCACCGCCATGGAACCGACTGCCCCAGCGGCGGCGTGGATCAACACGGTCTGACCGGATTTCAACCCACCGTGCTGAAACAGTCCTTGTTCGGCGGTATGAAAAGAGACCGGGATGGCCACCGCCTGTTCGAAGGAGAGCTCTGCCGGCTTGAGGGCTAGCTTGTAGGCGTCCGCAGGCACCAGCTCGGCATAACTTCCCCATTTCATTTGTGTTTGCTGTAAAAAGCCGAACACTTCATCGCCCACAGCAAAATCGGCGACCTCACTGCCGAGTTCTTCAACCACGCCGGCCACTTCGCGACCCAGAATCACCGGAAAATCGCACTCGATAAACCTCGCCAGTGCCCCGCTACGTATGCGCCAGTCAATGGGGTTGACCGACGCTGCACGGACACGGACCAGCACCTGGTCGGCGGCTATCGGCGGCCGCGGTTGTTCCGTCAACTCCAGCACTTCCAGACCACCGTATTCTGCTATCGTCATTGCTTTCATCTGTAACAAGAAATCCTTTTCCTGAGAATAAATAATCAATACCCACCCATAATTTCAGGCGGGCTCCTGCGAGACGATAAATTAATTCAAGCGTGCGAGACCGAGCCGGTGACCGCATGCTCTCCGGCCAGGGCACCGTAGATCATCGCCGCGCCGATAGTCGCACCTGCTGACCAGTAGGCCTGCGCGGCGGGGGCGGCAATACAGTTGCCGGCACCATAGAGCCCGGCAATCGGCGGGTTATAGTTATTCAGCACCTGGGCATTGGCATTGATGCGGGGTCCGCCTTTGGTGTCGAGCACACCGGGGGCAAGAATCATGGCGTAATAAGGGCCACGGTCGGCCAGGGGGCGCATCGTCGGATTAGGCTCCGGCAATTGGCCGTCGGGCGGAGTATAGAATTTATTAAAGAATAGCTCAGAGGGGACTTCTCCGCGGTTGAAATCCTCGTCCTTTCCTTGCCGGGCGAACTCATTGAAGCGGTCTATAGTGGCGCTCAGGTGCTGACTGAATTGGGCATCAAGCTGATACCCTCCGGTATGGGCTGACAGGGCTGTAAACCGGGCTTTTATCGCCTCCACCAACTGCTCAAGGGTCTCCCCGCTGAGCAGATAATCGGCCTGACCGGCGGGGATCGGGAAGACCCCGCCGTACTGCTCGGCCACCTGATGATCGTAAATCATCACCGGAAACAGGTTGGGGTACTCAGCTCGATTGGCCTCCCAGACGAAATGCGCCTGCGCACGCTCGTTGTAGACAAACTTCTCGTTGACAAACCGACGACCGTAACGATTTACCTGAATCATGGCATCGCCGGGGGGCACAAAAACATTCATTCCCACCGCAGAATTTGCAATGGCGTGCTCCAGCAGTATCTGCGCCCACCAGGCGTTGTTCATATTACCCAGCGCTGCGCCGGCTGCGGCCCCGATGGTGACAAAATCGCCCTCTGCAGCGGCGACGGTGCAGCCACCGTAAACCGGACCACGGAGAAAGTTTTTACGCATTTGCGCATGGTGAATAAAACCGCCGCTGCCAAACACCACGCCTTTTCTTGCCCGCACCGCAAAGGTTTTTCCCTCACCATCGGCGTAGAGCAAGCCCGCTACGCCGCCCTGCTCATTCAGGAGTAATTGCTGCGCCCGGCAGCCCAATTTCACCTCAATCCCGGCCCGCTGGACTCCCGATTGCAGCTGTCGAATCAACTCATCACCCATGCCCTGGTGACCCTGCTCATCTTTAGCAATCAGGATTCTGCCAATCGGCGCTCGGTTCTCTGCCAGGTGGGCGTAATAGTCGGGAAAATCCGAGCCGTCAAATCCGGTCATAAAGGTCGATTGCAGCACCCCCATTTGCGCCAGTTCGTCGACGATGCGCGGTCCCTGATCATAATAAGTGGCGATCAGTTCATAGGCGGAACCGGTTAACCCCAGAGTCGGGTGATCCGGCTGATATTCAGTGGGGTAGGAGAGTCGCGCCATGTAGCGAAGCGCTTCGCGGCGAGGGTCCTGCAAGCCACGGTCACGCATTAATGAATTATTGGGTATCCAGTAAGCGCCCTGGGATTTTTGCGTGGTACCGCCGTAATAACCGGCTTTTTCAAGCAGTAACACCTCTGCCCCCGCCCGCCGACCATAAAGTGCGGCGCAGGAGCCCGCCGCCCCGCTGCCGACCACCAGCAGATCTACCTGCTGGTGCCAAGGGTAATCTTTATCAACCTGTTGCGCCGCCGCAGCATCCATTGGCAACAGGGCAGCGCCGGTGGTTGCCGCCAGCGTACCGAGAAAGTGCCGGCGTGAAATCGAGCCCCGCGGCAGTGACCCATCACCATCAATGATCTGTTTGTTGTGATTCATATCAGCCCCAGCGGGGAGGGATTCATGGGGGGTCAGGTGTTCGATTAAAAGCCCGGATGATTACCCTCAAGGATGCGGGTGAAATAAATGAATCCGGCCGATCGGATGCCACTAGCTATGGAATACCTACACCAGGAACCTCCACCTCAAGCCGGTCGATGAAGGCCGTAGAATCCCCTTTTGCAAGGCGCTCGATGTCAGTGTCTGCGGAGAGCAAAAACAGGGTATTGCGGCCTTCCCCGCCCAACGTACAGGCCACCGCGGGTCGGCCGGGATCGACGCGGTGGGTGACTTCTCCGCCTTCCTTGACGCGGACAAACTCGCTGGTGACAAATGAGGCCAGCCAGATCGCTCCCTCGGCGTCGAGGCAGATGCCATCCGGCGTATAGTCCCCCAGTTCAGCAAACACCCGGCGGTTATTCAGGCTACCGTCATCGCCGAGGTCATACTGCATCAACTGATGACCAAAGGTTTCGGCACTGATCAGGCGTTTGCCGTCAGCTGTAATCACCATACCGTTGGGAAAATTCAAACCCTCAGCCACCACTCGCGGTGCGCCACCATCATGGGGCAGCAGCACGATATTGCCGGGGGCGGGTTCGGCCGCACCAAACAGATCGAAACCAAAGCTACCCACATAGGCATCGCCGTTACTATTGACCACCATGTCGTTCAGGTCACCCGTGGTCAGGCTATTGAGATCCGCCACCTCGTCGACATTACCGCCGTTCAGGTGAAGCACTCGCCGGTTAACCATGGAGACCAGCAATTGGCTGCCATCGGGCAGAAACCCACTGCCGGAAGGTCGTTCCGGAACTTCGGCGACAATCTGCCGACCTCCCTGCTGATCCAGCCTGATCAACTGGTGGCCGAACATGTCAGAAACATAAAGGGCCCCCTGATGCCAACGCGGCCCCTCCAGAAAGACGAATCCATCAGCAAATCGCTCCGCCTGCACTGTTTTCATGCACTCCCCTCCCGTATTGCCCCAGGTATTGTTGGTTATGTTCCGGTAGAACCGACTGGACTACCGCGAGAATATCCTCTGCTGTCTCTCGCCTTTCGCCAGTAGCCGTAAAGCGATCAGGCCAAACAGGGCGGTCAGCGCCTCATAACTGGCGGCACCCAGGTTATAACTGCCTGGCGAGCCTTGTACAGAAATGCCATAAGTGCGTGCCAACGCCAGCCCGCCCATCGCCAGAATAATGGCTACGGTGCCAGGGCGCACCCACTCCTTATGCATGCCGCATAATAAGAAAAACAGGCCGAGACCGGTCTGTAACCCCCCGTACATGGCGTGAATCTCGGTTCGACCGCTGACCATTTGCAACCCGAGACCACTCAAAGTTCCGACGATATCCGGCAAAAACAGGCAGGTCAGGCCATAACCTATAAAAGAAAAAGCAGTAAATAAGAGAACGACTCGAGCCAGTTT
>JAYNPV010000047.1:4201-6915 GCA_038113925.1 Gammaproteobacteria bacterium
CCCCACTAACTTAATGAATGGTTTCAACCCGGTGCGGCTCTCGTAACCCCCTTCGCCATTTGACCATCACCAGGGCTTAAACAGCCAGTGTACCTCGAATTCCGGGCTAACTCAGCCACAGCCTGGATGACCCGGGCAACCACTGGTGAATTGCGGCGAACTCTGGTTGAATAACGGGCGATCTCGCCTCCTGATTGCCAGGGAAGAAGCAATGGACTCGACCCGAAAAAAACAGCTGATTAACCGTATGCTCGATCCCGAGTGCATTGCCGTCATCGGTGCCACTCCAGAAAGCATGTGGACCCGTAATCTACTCGGTGGCCTGGAACGGGAAGGTTACCGCGGTGATATTTATGCAGTTAACCGCGGTCGCGGCAAGGTCCTGGGCTATCCCTGTTTTTATTCGGTTAATGACCTGCCCCGAGCACCTGATCTGGCGATGATCCTGCTTTCGGAAAAGTATGTGTTCGACACACTCAGGGAACTTGCCAAAAAAGGCTGCGCCGCCGCTTACGTGCTTGCCGCTGGCTACGAAGCCGCTGACCGACTCGCCGAACTGCGACAGCTAGCAGAAGAGCTGGGGATATTGATCCTGGGTCCCAACTGCAATGGCTACATACGCCCGGACTCGGGGCTGCACTGCTGGGGCGGGCCGATACCCCGACCCTACAAGGCCGGTTCACTGGCATTTATTGCCCAGAGTAGTGCCGTGGCCGGATCTGCGGCCAATTCCTGCTGGGATCGCAACATCGGTTTTTCAGCCATCATCACCACCGGTAATCAGGCCAACTTCACCCTGGCCGACTGTTTCGATTACCTGGCCGATGATCTGGATACCCGGGCCATCGTCTGCTACATCGAACAATTCGGTGATTTCGAAGCCTTTGCCAAAGGGGTAAAACGGTGTCGCGATGCCGGCAAAGCGATCATTGGCATCGCCACCGGAAAATCCCAGGCGGCCCGCGACGCCACCTTATCGCATACCGGCGCCTTAACCGCTGGCCCTGAAGTGTCGGCCGCAGCGCTCGATGCCCTCGGCATTATTGCGGCCAAAGACACCGATGACGCCCTCGATTACGGCAGCCTGTTTGTGCAGATTCCACCGCGCTGCTGGAAAGATGTGCAGCGTGTGGGGGTGATCACTCCCTCCGGTGGTTATGCGGCATTAATGGCCGACGCCCTGGACGAACATGGGTTAACCACCCCACCGCTGCCGCAATCGGTGATCGACACCCTGCCGGAGATAGTCCCGCACAATAACCCCATGGATCTGACCGCCACCATCTTTGCCTGGGCAGATCAGTACCCTAAAGTGATTGATAGTTTTATCGTCGCCGAAGAATTTGACGCAGTCGTACTGATGATGGGTGCCTGGGAAGGCTTTGAGCGCTGGTTCGCCCCGGTGACCGCCTGGGCTTACAAGATAGGCAAGCCGGTATTACTTGGCGGCAATGAAGTCTTCTGTCTGGGCGATAGCTTACGCACCCAGTTTAATAGCGACCCTACCCCGGTTGTTCACGGCACGGCCCGGATTGCCCGCGCCCTGGCGGGTATGCAGCAGTACCATCGACTGCAATATCGGCTAAGCGAGGAGTGGTTTAACGCTCCCTGCAAACCGTGGCAGGGAAACGATACGGCGACCTTTCCCGACCTGGCCGACACCCTCAACGATGCCGGCATTACCACGGTAAAGTGGTGGAATCTGAGTAATGACGATCAGCCCGACGCCACACAACTGGCGGTAAAACTGGAAAGCCCCCAGCTACTCCATAAAAGTGATCAACAGGCCGTGCATTTAGGGGTAAACAGCGAAGAGAGCGGTGCCAGCAAAGAAAAACTGGAGAGTATTGCTAGCGAACTGGGCCTGGGAAACTACCAGATCATCGCCCAGCAGATGGTTGATGATGCCCAGCTTGAACTCCTGGTGGGTGCCGTGGTCGATGATACGGTCGGGCCGGTGTTGACACTGGGACTGGGCGGAGTGACCGCAGAGTTACAGCAGCAGATCACCCACGCCCTCTGTCCGGTTGATATTGATGGGGCGCGCAACATGGTCGAGTCATTGCGAATCATGCCCCTGTTTCAAGGTTATCGCGGACAACCGGCGCTGGACGAGTCGTTGTTTCATCTGCTGGTCAATGTCTCTGAATGGGTTTATGAGCACCGCGACCGACTTCGTGAACTCGATTTAAACCCGGTTTTCGTCCGCAATAGCGGTAAGCCCGCGCTGATTGGAGATGCTCTTGCGATATTTGACTAAGGTCGCCATAGCGGCCTTACTGCTGGGAATATCGGCGACTCTGGTTGCCGAAACCCGTTACGTTTCAGATCAACTGCGGATTACGGTGCGCAGCGGCAAAAGTACCGGTCACGCAGTGATTACCACTCTGGACAGTGGCGACGCTGTCGAAGTGCTGCAGACGGATAGCGATAGTGGATACAGCGAAGTACGCTTGCCAAATGGCAGGCAGGGCTGGGCGTTAAGTCGGTATCTGCGAGCGCAACCGATCGCCCGGGATCAACTGAAAAACGCGCAAACCACGCTGGCGAAAGTTCAGCAGGAACTGGCGGAAATCAGACCGGCTTCTCAACAGCAGGCGGCGCAGATTGACGCCCTGACCGAGGAGCGCGATCAGCTCGCCACCGTATTGGAAGAGCTTCGAATCCAGACTGCGGACTCTATGGCTTTAATTGAAAAAGACCAGCGGCAACAG
>JAYNPV010000047.1:6925-13762 GCA_038113925.1 Gammaproteobacteria bacterium
GAACTGCTGCGGGACGACCATCGCCTGCGCTGGTTCATGTATGGCGGCGGGGTCATGGGTATCGGCGTACTGTTTGGTCTGATCCTGCCGAAATTGCGCATCCAGCGTAAGGCGTGGAACGAGTTTTAACCGCACCGTTTTATTATTATTTTTCGTTTTATTTATTTGGCATCGATCAATGATGTCCAGCAGGCGCGCCCAGTGGTAACAGCGGTAGACCCTGGCCAACATCAACCGGGCGGCTGTCAATAAGCGAAATAGCTCGCCGTTTGAGAGTCGGTGCCGAATCTTCGATTGTCAGCTGTCTGGGAAACCGGGCGGTCAAGGGTAGGCCTGGTCTGAACAGGCCAATACTCAACTAATTGCACGGCTGCAGGACGGGTCACCTGTGTTCAAAAAAGCGCTATGGCATTCGGCAATCCGGCTGCTCGGCCTCTCTTCCTGATTGTGCCTGCCTGAACGATCCAGCTACCGCAAAAGACAGTCTGGATTATTTGCTGACCGGAAAAAAAGCCGATTCCAGCTAAAAGAAAATGCTCATATTGGATGCCAGCACCGTGGTCTGATCCAGAGCGATATAGCGACGGGCGATCTGCCAGCCGCCATCGTCAGCACGTTTGCGCAGCAGATCTCGCCGCGCACCAACAAATAGGTCAACGTCACGTTCCAGGCGGTTCCGATAAAGCATGAAATTGCAGTCCACTTCAAACTCAGCCCCGTCGGCGGTGGGATGGATCTGCACATTACTGACCATGTGACGGGTCCGCGACGGCGGCTCCTCTGCCCAGGCCAGGCCGGTGTGTAACCGTTTGACCCGGATGGTCAGATTCTGTTTATCTTCATCAAATAAAGCCGCCTGATCGGGGGCGGAAAATTCCTCACCGGCGGCGCGCTTCATCGGGTTATAGCGGGTCGGCATATAGTAATGGACGTCATCACTCATCAGCGCCAGCCACTGATCGAATTCCCGTTCATCCAGTAACTGCGCTTCACGGTAAAGAAATTGTTCAATCTCCTGCTGCAGCGCCGGATCTATGGCAGCATGGTCGGCAAGTGCCAGCGAAGGAAAATGTTTAAGCACGGCGTTGTTCCTCCTTTGCCACTGCGGCGGCGGTGCGTTGGTTTAACTGCGCCCATGAATCCGAACACATCATATCGAGCCAACGTTGATACATCCCCCGGGCGGCCATTTCGCCATAAACATAATCGGTTTTACCCGGAAGCCCGGCGTGGCCGCTATCGCCGGTGTGCAAACCCATGCCGACGTTAAACTCATTGCGACGCGCATGGTGGCCGCGCAACACCCTCTGGATTTCGGTCCAGTTCTCGCCGTCATCCTGCTCCAGGATTCCACCGCTGGAAAAGGTTCTTAACACCGCTTTTCGGTAGGCGTCCTTGACACTCTCTGGCGCTTTACGGTCAACGATGGTCCAGGCCCATACCTCTATCTCGGCGGGTCCCCGCGGGTGCCACACCCGCAGCGTGTTGATTCCCGGCAGAAACGACAGGGTGGGAAAGATGGTCATGTGGGCGCCGTTCATCTGCTGGCCGCGCAATTCGCCAAGGCGGGCCACAGCCTCGGGCGCACTATCTTTGACGTAGTAACTGGCGGCTTCCTCACCCAGCAGCGGAAACAGGAACTCGGGCGCGCCGATAAAAAAGCCGGTGCCATGACCTTCCGGCGCACTAAATTGATGTCCCTCCAATGGCCAGCCGGCCTGCGAGGGGTCGATATCCGGCGGCAGACTCGCAATCACCGGAGAGGAATGGCTGAAGGGTGCATGGTACATGTCACTGGCAAACTGCTCGGCGGCAAATTTCCAGTTACAGGGAATCACCCATTTATGCATACCCCCGATTACTTCGGTACCACCTTCCACCCGGTCCAGCATAATATCGATATACCAGCGCATATCGCCCAGATAGGTTTCCAGGTCGGGCACATCCTCATCCCAACCCCCAAAAATAAGGCCTTTGTATGCAGCAACGCGGGGGACTCTGGTGGCACTCCAGCGCTCACGATCTACCTCGCCGTAGGCTCGATCTTCAAAAGGCACATCGACCAGGTCGCCGCCGATATTGTAGGTCCAGCCGTGGTAGGAACAGCTAAAGGCCTTGGCATTTCCGGAATCCGCGCGGCAGAGCTTCATTCCCCGATGGCGGCACTGATTTAGAAATGCTCTTACCGTACCATCCTCCTGGCGGACCACCAGAACCGGATCTTCACCCATATAGGTGTTAAAGAAGTCACCTTTATCGGGAATCTGCGACTCGTGGGCCAGATACAACCAGCTCCGCGAAAAAACCCGCTCCAGTTCCAGTTGATAAAGCGACTCATCCTGATAGATACGGGGGTTGATACGTCCTTCCCGGGTATCCACCAAGGCCTCGAGCTCGCTGATCCGCTGCGCCTCGGAATTTCCGCGCCTGAACTGATTAATTTTGTTCGTCATTGCCACTCCCTCTGCCCGCGGAAAAATTTCTCGGGGTCACCCTGTTAACTAAACGATCATTAAGTTAAACAAAAATATAACTCAACTCCGTTATCAATGAATATTGGTATTGCTATCACCGCGCTACCCCCGCAAATAAATTGAGTTGCTTCACAGGACGAACAGAGCAATTGTGGTGCCGCCTGCAAGCCGCTAAGCACCACCGACTGCCACTGGTTTTTGTAGAGATTCTCCGCGCAGATTAGCACCCGGGTGATGGGTAATTTGCGATAATTAACCTCCGGCTTTTCAGATCAGGAGAACGACCTTGTCCGCGCCCAATGCTTTTTATGCCCAATCTGGTGGCGTCACCGCCGTAATCAATGCTTCGGCCTGCGGAGTTATTGAAACCGCGAGATTGCACCCTGACAGAATCGGCAAAGTCTACGCCGGCCAAAACGGCATTATCGGTGCCCTAACCGAAGATCTGATCGACACCTCTGTCGAATCGGATCAGACCATCGCCCTGCTCCGGCAGACCCCTGGCGGTGCCTTTGGGAGCTGCCGTTTCAAGCTCAAATCACCGGAGGAAAACCCCGCCGAGTACGAACGACTCATTGAAGTGTTCAAGGCCCATGATATCGGCTACTTTTTTTATAACGGTGGTGGCGACTCTCAGGATACCGCCAACAAGGTCGCCCAATTTTCAGCCGACAAGGGCCACACGCTCACCTGTATTGGCATTCCCAAAACGGTCGATAACGATCTGCCGATCACCGATTGCTGCCCCGGGTTTGGCTCGGTGGCCAAGTATGTGGCTGTCTCAACCCGTGAGATTGGCCTGGACCTGCAGGCCATGTACGCCAGCTCCACCAAGGTGTTTGTATTTGAAGTAATGGGTCGTCACGCCGGCTGGATAGCCGCCGCCGGGGGCCTGGCCAAACAGCATCCGGATGACCCACCCCACCTGATTCTCTATCCGGAAATTCCCTTCGATGAAGAGCGGTTTTTACAGCAGGTTCAGGAGTGCGTGGATCGTATCGGTTACTGCATGGTGGTCGCCTCGGAAGGCACCTGCGACGCCGACGGCAAATTTATCGCCGATGCCGGACGCAAAGACGCTTTTGGCCATGTGCAACTCGGCGGAGTTGCACCGACGCTGGTGAGCAAAATCAGTGAAAAACTGGGTCACAAATGCCACTGGGCAGTGGCCGATTACCTGCAACGGGCCGCCCGGCATATCGCCTCTACTACCGACGTAGAGCAGGCCTATGCAGTGGGTAAGGCTGCTGTTGAATTTGCCCTGGCCGGCAAAAACGGCCTGCTGCCGGTAATCGTGCGCGAATCCGCCAATCCATACCGTTGGTCCATCGGCGAAGCCCGGCTGAGCGATGTCGCTAATGTGGAAAAAATGATGCCCCGCGACTTCATATCCGCAGACGGTTACGGCCTCACCGACGCTGGTCGGGAATATCTGGCACCGCTGATCCAGGGAGAGGCCTATCCCGAGTATGAAAATGGCTTACCGATTTATGCCCGGCTGAAGGGAGTAAAGGTTGCCTGTAAATTGCCAGACGCGTTCACTATTTGAGCTTTTGAGCGGCGCCGACTGCCGATAACAGGCGCCCGATCATTGACCGACTCTCCGCTGGCGCAAGGCGGTGACATCTATCCGGGTATCGGAATCACTGCTGCCAATCAGTCGATGGCCTGCGCCCAAAAGGCGAATTTCGTCCTATTTAAGGTCTTGTACCATCGCCACCCTCCAGGGTCGTCCCTCCCGCGTTTTTAAGGAACCGGCCCTGTTTTAGAAAATAGAGTGTCTGCTCGATTACCAGAGGTTGTTTCATGATGAAGGGGTGACTGTGGTGGACCACTAAAAAATCGGTCATGCCTTCCAGTTTGGCTCGCTCAATGGCCACCTTGCCATCGTCAGGCCCTGGAATCAGCGCGGAAAGAATCAGGTTAATCGAACGATCACCGGTAATAATACCCAATGGAAAACTGGCCTTGCCGAGTGTATTGGGCAGACTGTCCCCGGTGGTACCCAGTTGCTGGCCCGCCGGCCCGTTAAGCAGATAAAAACCGGGCATGTCACCGAGCCTGTCTACGGTTTCACTGCCCTGATTGGGGGGACTTAACATCACCACCCGGCCCAGGTTGTCGATCTGCTGTTGTGACAGGTACTGGCGCACCAGAATACCGCCCATTGAGTGGGTGACAAAATGGATAGCAGTCGCTGGTGAGTGCTGATCGCAAGCGGTGACTGCCTGCGGGATCGCGCTGCTGGCAAGCCGTTCCACCGGCTCCTTTCGGGACGGGTATCCCTGATTGACAACCCGGTAACCCTGTTCGCTCAGCGCCTCTGCCATCACTCCCATCGAACCGGCCGAACGGGCCAGACCGTGGAGCAATATTACACATTGGTTTTCGACCGGTTTGGCACTAGTCCGATCAGCGCCTGCCCCGGCATAAAGCGGGGCAAACAACAGCGCGGCCATTATCAATAAAAGCGTTTTACAGAGCTTCATGATTCTCCAATTCAGACCAAAAAAAGGCGCGAACCCAGCCGGTCCGCGCCTTCATTAAACCGCTATTCGAGTTGATATCAGGCAAAGCGCTTGATGATCATGTTCACCCGGTCACGCATTTTGTCGGTGTAAGGCGGTTTAAACAGCCCCAGCGGATTGGGTCCCCATTTCTGTACCGCCACGGCTTTCTGATTGGTGAATTCCAGAAATCCGTAATAGCCATTGGTTTTGCCCACGCCGCTATTATTAACACCGCCGAACGGCAGGTAGGGATTCATGCCGTGAACCATCACGTTGTTAACACTGGTGCCACCGGCCGAAGTGGCATGCAGTACCTTATCCGCAGTCTGTTTGATTTTACTGAATACATAGAGCGCCAGGGGTTTGGGCTTGGCGTTAATGTAATCCAGCGCGTCGTCCAGGTCGCTATAAGTCACCAACGGCAATACCGGCCCGAAGATTTCTTCTTCCATGATCCGGGCGTCGCGGGCGACATTTTTGAGTACGGTGGGCTCAATAAAGTTGTCATCGCCGTTTTCCTTGCCCCCTACCGCAAGCGATGCACCGCCCTGTTTGGCCTGCTCAATCAGTGACGATACCCGCTGATAATGGCGGTTATTGACGATACGCCCGTAGGACTCACTCTGCTCAACGCTGGGGGCGTGCTGGAGCCAGTTTTCATCGACAATTTCTTCAAAGGCGTTGATCAACCCCTGCTGCTGGGATTCGTGGACCAGAATGTAGTCGGGGGCGACACAGGTCTGCCCACAATTGAGGAATTTACCCGCCGCCACCCGCTGCGCCGCCTGTTTAACGTCGGCGCTCTCATCAATAATAACCGGCGATTTGCCGCCCAGTTCCAGGGTGACCGAGGTGAGGTGTTTGGCGGCAGCTGCCATCACGATTTTGCCGATTTCCGGATTACCGGTGTAAAAAATATGGTCATAGGGCTGTTCAAGTAATTTCTCGGCAACTGACGCATCCCCTTGAAACAGCGCGACTTCTTTCTCATCAAAGATCTCTGAAACGATATCAGCCAACGCCTGGGAGATGGCCGGAGTCATCTCGGAGGGTTTGAGCATGGCGGTGCAGCCGGCGGCAATGGCGCTCACCAGCGGCACAAAGGTGAGAAAAACCGGATAGTTCCACGGCGCTATAATCAGCGAAGAGCCTTTGGGCTCGGGAAACAGCACTGAATCAATCCCCATCATATTGATCGGTGATTTAACCTTGCGCGGCTTCATCCATTTTTTCAGGTTTTTCATCGCAAAGTTAACCGCAGAGACTACCGGCATCACCTCACCCAGCAGCACCTCTACCTCGGGCTTTTTGAAATCGGCATAGGCAGCTTCAATAATTTTCTGTTGATTTTCCTGAACCGCATCTTTAAGCCTCTGCAGTTTGGCCAGCCGCTGGGGGTAAGTACTTTCCCGTAGTTCAATCTTGGTCTGCTGTTGCAGAGCGAATATCCGCTCAATTTCACTGCTGGACTGGTCGCTAAGTTTAAAATCGATCACTGCGCTCATGGTCTGCCCCTCATATGCAAAGTTATTGGTTTCTGGATCGGTCTGCGAACTACTGCTGCCACTGTTTAAAAAGAAAAGCCGGGAATACACCCGGCCCTAGTCGTCCCTCTCCCTCTGCTTTTATTTTTATAATGGTATTCATTAATCCTTTAATAAACAGCGTCTTATAGATACTTAACGGCAAGGTTAATAAATCGCTCCATGCCTTTTCCAAAAGGTGGTCGAGTCAACGCCTGCAGTGACACCCGGCTCTGCTTGAGCACGCTTTTCTGGTGCGAAAAGGTTTTAAACCCTTCGTCACCGTTGTAGCTGCCGATACCGCTGGTACCCACCCCACCGAATGCAAGA
>JAYNPV010000047.1:13772-14637 GCA_038113925.1 Gammaproteobacteria bacterium
CCTTCATGCATCACATGAAACAATACGTCGTTGACACAGGCCCCCCCGGACAGGGTGCTTTGCAACACCTTGTCGGTACGACCCGGGTTGTAATCGAAATGATAAAGCGCCAACGGATGTGGATGGGAATTCACATATTCAATGGCGTCATCAATTTTCTGATAGGTTTTCAACGGCAAAATCGGGCCAAAAATCTCCTCCTGCATCACCGTCATATCATCCGTCACATTGAGCAGCACGGTTAATGGAAAAATGCGGCTGTCCTCGGGAATGGGCTGGCCACCCGGATTGATCTCAATCACCTTTGCACCCTTCGCCCGGGCATCGTCGACATGGGCCTTTAACCGACTGTAATGACGATCATTGACCACCCAGGTGAGATCTTTGTTCTGCGCATAATCGGGGTAGCAGGCCTCAATAGCGCGGGTTAGCGCCGCGACCATTTCGTCCTGCTGCTGTTCCTTCACAAACAGGTAATCCGGGGCGATACAGGCCTGGCCGGCATTGAGCATCTTGCCCTGGGTGATGCGCTCGGCAGCGAGATCAAGGGGGAAATCTTCGGCAATCATGGTGGGCGACTTGCCCCCCAGTTCCAGAGTCACCGGGGTTAGATTCTCACTGGCAGCGCGCATCACTTTTTTACCGATCTGGGTCGAGCCGGTAAAAATAATATGGTCAAAAGGCAGTGCAGTAAATTGGGCGGCCACTTCTGCGTCGCCGTTGATAACCAGCACTTCGTCATCATCAAACGCCTGTTCAACTATGCTTTTAATTACTTCCGCAGTTTTCGGACAAAACTCGGAGGTTTTAATCATTACCCGATTGCCGGCCGCCAGTGCGCCAATCATCGGCGAGAGGGTGAGCA
>JAYNPV010000048.1:0-13098 GCA_038113925.1 Gammaproteobacteria bacterium
CCGTAGTTCGGGGCTCGATCCCATCCTGGAAAATGCAGCCAGCGGTGAGCAGACCTTGCGGAGTGTGATTCGCTGGTTCGTCGGTCTGGTCGCTTCCGATACCATTTTCAGGCAACTGCTCCACCGGGAGCTGCTCGAAGGTGACGATGAGCGATTAAAAATGATCACCGATCAGGTATTGAGCCGACCCTTTGAAAAAATTAGCCGCACACTGGAACAGGTCTATCCGGGAGTGGATGCTGCGTTTATTGGCATTTCAGCGATTTCCATTGTTCTCGGCCATCTTGAACTGGCACCCCTCAGACGCTATCTGGGGGTAAAAGAGTCAGGGTATTCGGTTGACGAGATGGCCAACAGGATCAGCAATTTACTGATGAGCGGCGTAGATGGGGAGTAGACCTTACTTCCTGCAGCGCGCTGCTTACGCCTGGTTACTGTTTGTCATAGCAGGCTGTTCTGAAAACGGTCCGCACCCGGATAGTGTTTCCCTAGAACCTCAGCAGGTCGACGCCCTGGTGGTACGCGACGTTTCCGTTGAGCAGCTCTATCGGGTGCCAGGTACCGTGACTGCTGATGACCGGATTCAATTGTCATCGCGCATTACCGGTTTTATTCAGCGAGTAGCGGTAAGAGAAGGGGATACCGTGCGTCGGGGCGATCTGCTGGTGGAGATCGATTCAGCAGACGTTGATGGCGCGATACGCGCCAGTGAAGCGGCGCTTGCCTCGGCTAAAACTGACCTGGAAGACGCCCAGCGGGATGTCGCTAAATTCAGTGAGCTGGCCACCCAGGGAAGTATACCGGCCGACACTCTGCGCAAGAGCAGAGTCAGGTTTGATCTGGCCCGGTCGCAGCTGGCGGAGGCAACTGCCGCCCATGCCACCGCTCGCGCTAACCTGCGGTATACCTCCATACGCAGTCCGGTAAACGGTGTGGTGATCGTGCTGCATAAACAGAGTGGCGATCTGGCCACTACCGGCGCGCCCATTTTGCTGATTGAGTCGCAATCTTCACTGGTGTTTCAGACCTTTGTGGCAGAGCAGCGGGTATCGGCAATTTCAGTGGGCCAGAAGTTGGCGGTGGAGCTGGATGCGCTGGATCGCCCCCTGGATGGCGAGGTGCTGCGGGTGATTCCCTCGGGGGACCCGGTGACCCGTCGTTTTGAGGTGAAAATCTCACTGCCTGATACGGTAAGCCTGTTACCGGGGATGTTTGGTCGAGCCCGTTTTGTCACCGGAGCGGTTAATCGTGTGGTGATTCCCCGTTCGGTGCTGGTGGAGCGTGGCGGTCTGCGTGGCGTCATGGTGGTTGATCAGGGTCACGCCTATTTTCGCTGGTTGCGATTTGGTCAGGAGTGGCCGACCAAAATCGAGGTAATGGCCGGCCTGGAATCGGGAGAGGTGATTGTCACCAGCTCGTCAACCGATCTGGTTGATGGGGCACCCGTGGTTGCTGCGCTACTGTGAGCGAACCCCCGTCTAACTCCGCTGGTCGATTGGCGGGTCTGTTTATTGATTCTCGCTTAACGCTGTTATTTGTTCTTGGTCTGGCGTTATTTGGCGTGCTGGCCCTGTTGCTGACGCCGCGCGAGGAGAACCCCCAGATTGTTGTCCCGGGCGCGGTGGTCAGCATTGATTTACCAGGGGCGTCGGTTGAAGAAGTGGAAGCCCTGCTGGTCATTCCACTGGAAGGCATTCTGAGCGAAATGTCCGACGTAAAGCATACCTACGCGGTGTCGGCCTACGGGCGCGGCTCGGTTCAGGTTGAATTTGATGTCGGTGTCCCCCAGGAAACTGCCCTGGTGCGGGTCTATGACAAGGTTCAGCAGAACACCCACCGACTGCCGCCGGGAGCAGGTCAACCCGGGGTGCTTCCGGTAGTCGTAGACGATATTCCGGTGGTCGCGGTCACCCTGAGTTCAGCCAACTACGATGATTACGCGCTGAAACGTATTGCTGACCGAATGGCGATACGGCTGCGTAGTCTGCCGGACGTATCGGTAGTGAGTGTGGTGGGGGGACGAGACAGGGAGGTCAGAGTCGAGTTTGATCCTGAACGGATGCAGGCATTCGGCATCAGCATCAATCAGGGCATGGCCTTGTTGGCGGCGAGTAATCTGGCCGAGTCGGTGGGGGTGGCGGTCGACAATGGACGCAGTTCGAGTGTCTACGTTGACGGCCAGTTGCGGTCGATTGAGGCGGTGCGCCGTCTGGTGGTGGGCAGTCACGAAGATCGCCCCATTTATCTGGAAGATGTTGCTGATGTGGTGGATGGTCCGCAGCAGGAGCGCCGGCATCTGACGCGATTTTCACTCGGTCAGGCCCACCCGGATTATGATCAGGGCAACTACCGGGAAGTGGCCGCAGTTACGCTCGCAATAGCCAAAAAGCGAGGTACCAATGCGGTGCGGGTGGCCGATCAGGTACTCGATCGGATTGAGCGGATGAAACCGTTAATCGCGCCGCGAGACGTACGTTTTGATGTTACCCGCAATGACGGTACCAAGGCCGATAAAGCGGTGAATCGACTGGTGATTCAGTTGGGAATATCGCTGTTATCCGTCAGTTTTGTGCTGGCGCTGTTTCTGGGCTTGAGGGAGGCTGCCATTGTCACCTTGCTGGTGCCACTGGCATTTTTTGCGACCCTGATCGTCGACTATTTTATTGGCATCAGTATTAACCGGGTGACGCTGTTCGGCCTGATATTGTCCATCGGGATGCTCGTCGATGCCGGCATAGTGGTAGTGGAGAATATTCATCGCCATATCAACGACTCGCCCGATGATGACCCCAATCAGGTGGCGATTGAAGCGACCCGGGAAGTGGGCAATCCCACCAATCTGGCGACGCTGGCGATCATGGCGGTATTCAGCAGCATGATTGTCGTGACCGGTATGGCCGGGGAATATTTCTATCCCATCACTGTCGACGTGCCGGTGGCGATATTTGCCTCATTGATAGTGGCTTATATCGTTGGTCCCTGGGCTGCAGTCCGGTTGATCAAACCCACCTTACAGAGCCACACCGCGGCCCGGCGTGATGCCTGGGTGTTTTCCCGCTATCGATACCGCCTGGGGCGCTTACTGGACAGTTCAAAACAGCGGCGTAATTTTTTTTCGGTATTGACATTATTGCTGGTTCTTACCCTGTTGATGCCCGCCTGGCAGTTTTTGCGCCCACAGGGGGTCGCGGGGCCTCTGTCGGCCGGGGGGGTTGCCATGACCTTTCTGCCGAAGGACGATCAAAACACTTTTAACATCACTATCGACATGCCCGAGGACAGTGTTATCGAGGAGACCGACCGCCTTGCCCGGAAAATAGGCCAGGCGCTGGATCGGGAACCGCTGGTGGAAAGTTATCTGACCACGCTGAGTATTCCCGGGGTGGTGGACCTGCCTGGCCTGCTGCGGGGTAATCTGGATCGCTATGGGGAGTACTTGGGCGAGGTACGGGTCAATCTGTTGCCGAAAGAACGCAGATTAGCCTCTTCTATTGGCCTGGTCGCTCAGTTGCGGGAGAAAATCACCGCTGTCCAGCAGGCCTTTCCTGGCAGCGTGATTCATCTGGTGGAAAATCCCCCTGGTCCTCCCAGTCGGGCCATGGTCCTTGCCGAAATTTATGCCAACGACCCGAAAATTCATAAACGAATGGCAGCCCACGTCAAACAGCAGGTGGAAGATACCTGGGGCATGGTAGAAGTTTTTGACAGCGATCCGGTGGCCACGTCCCGAGTGAGGGTGATTGTCGATCAGGAAAAAGCGGCCCTGTCCGGGGTCTCGACCCGGCAGGTCCAGCAGACCCTGAAGATTCTGTTTGAGGGCCAGATAGTGGGTAACATCCACGCTGACGGAGAGCTTAATGTGGTGCCGCTACGGGTATTGGTTCGGGTTTACCTGAGCAATCGTGAGGGTAAGCGGGTGCCGCTGACAGAAGTTACCCGCGTGGTAACCGAAGCGGAAACCGCGCCGATTCAACGCAAGGATAATGAACGGGTAATCTATGTGGGCGGTGAGCAGCTGGCGGCCACCTCCTTCAACGCCGTTCTCGATCTGGATGCACGCCTGCGTAAACAGTTTGCACACCAGGGGATTGACCTGCCAACCAGTAATCTCAGTCTTTGGGAGAGCGCGCCCGATACGGTTAACGGCCCGCAGCTGCTCTGGAGCGGGGAGGTGCGAATGATGCTTGATGCCTACCGCGAAATGGGCCTCGCGGTGGTGTTGGCTGTCACCTTTGTTTATCTGATTCTGGTCGGCTATTACCAGTCATTCACCGTTCCCTTGATTGCAATGGCGGCTATACCACTGGGCGTGATCGGAGTGTTTCCGGGGCATTGGATCATGGGGGTTCCTTTTTCAGGGGCCTCTATCATTGGCATCATCGCGCTCTCCGGCGTGGTGGTTCGCTCCTCTTTGCTGATTATTGATTTTGCCGGAGAAAAAATAGCCGCCGGGGTTGAGTTACGCGAAGCGGTCATTGATGCAGCTACGCTACGCCTGCGGCCCATTTTTCTGACGGCAGTGACGGTGTTACTCGGTTCGCTGGTAATGCTGCTTGATCCGGTATTCAATGGACTGGCGGTCAGCCTGATCTTCGGTACCCTGGTCTCGACAGTACTTACCGTGCTGGTGATTCCCGTGATCATCTATCGGGTGGCTCGGGGCCAGGCTGCCAAAGGAATTCGCTTTTTGGGTTAGGGGCTGTTAACCCTGATTTCCCATCACTACTGAAGCCCCGAAGCTGCTCAGGCCAGCGCGAAGAGAGATCGGGCTATTCCAATTCAACCCGGGAACATAGCTGATAACGACTGTAGGAGCCACTTCAGTCGCGACAGCCAGCGTTTCTGCCGCCCCGAGGTCGCGACTGAAGTCGCTCCTACGGAAATCTCTTTAAGGGACGGGCCATTTTTCCCGCAGCGGCGTTGCGTTTCCCTCATCTACTTTAAATACCCCATGCTCAATGCGCCCTGTTCCAGAATCACAGGGCCAGCGTCCCCGGGCGGTGAACAGCGTTAACCGGCCCTTGATTACCCAACAAGGGTTTACCCCGTGCCCGTGGGCGGCTATTTTGGGTACTTTTCATCAGGCTGTGAGCCAGGTAACCATGGCCCGGTCGCTGCGGATCAGTTGATCCAGCTGGATCGGTCAGAGAACTTCGAGGAGGAGGGCAGGTTGCAGATATATCATCGTGAACAGGGGGCGGAACAGCCCCACTGGCCCTGTGGCCCTTTCAAAATCCGACTGCCGCTGGTGCACTATCGCTGGGAGTTGGCCGAGACCGTCCAGGCATTGATTATGTTTGTGGTCAGCCTGGCGATGATCCCGCTGCTGGAGCAGTACCTGGGGCTGCCCTACGAGGTTGCCCTGGCCTATGTGGTGATCGGCGGGATAGGAGTTATGTTACCCGCCTTACTGGGAGTGCCACTGGTCCCCGGCTGGATCACGCCAGCGATTCCGGTGGTACTTATTTTTCTGGGTAATTTTGAACCCGGCCCGGAGGCGATTCGCGCCCTGGTTGCCCTGCAATTTCTGGTGTTCCTGATTTTCTTTCTGCTGGGTATCACCCGGCTGGGCTCGGTGCTGGTTAAAGCGATTCCCAACTCGATGAAGGCCGGCATTCTAATCGGAGCCGGGATAGCGGCCATCGTCGGTGAGATCGAGCCGGGGGGACGCCTTGCCATGACGCCTGTGTCACTGGTTATAGGGAGTCTTGTTTCTGTCTATCTGCTGTTTTCGCTTTCCTTTAAACAGTGGGTCAATCGTCATCAACTGGCGCAGAAAATAGCCAATTACGGCATGGTTCCGGCCATGGTGCTGGCTATGGTGGTGGGTTGGCTGGTGGCGGAATACCCTTTTCCCGATGTCCAGTTCGGTATTACTCGTCCGGCCTTTGGTGAGTTGCTTGCCTATCTGCCATGGAGCCTGGGTGCACCGACTCTGGATATGTTTTTGATCGCCCTGCCCACGGCGTTTATTGCCTATGTGATTGCTTTTGGCGACATCATTGTCGGTACCACTCTGATGGAACGGGTTGACCACGACCGGCCCGATGAAAAAATCGATATTGACGTTAATCGAATCCATCTGGTCACGGCGATCCGTAATTTGTTGCACACCCTTTTTGCACCCTACCCGGGTCTTGCCGGACCGATCTGGACAGCGGTTTGCGCCACCACCGCCGAGCGTTACCGCTATGGCCGGGCGGCCATGGATTCTATCTATAGCGGCAGCGGTACCTTCTGGGTGGTAGGGTTTGCGGCGCTGTTCGTGCTGCCCCTGGTGAGTCTGTTTCAACCGGTATTGCCGATCGCCCTGTCATTGACCCTGCTGGTTACCGGTTACCTCTGCATCAGCATCGGCATTGAACAGGTTGAGGAAGCGAACGAGCGCGGCGTGGCGGGAGTGGTTGCCGTGGTGCTGGCGGTCCATGGGGCTGGATACGCGCTTGCCGTTGGCGCGCTGCTTTATCTGCTGGTAGAGAAAACGGGTGCCAAGATCACCTTAACAGACGAATCAGGGTAGCGATCCGATCGAGCCTGATGACCTGGAGCCTAACCGAGCGCCATGGGGCCAGCTCACCGACCTTCAGCTGGCTGTCATGCTATGTTTTGTCGGGTGGGTAGCGGCCGCCGCACAAATAATTGCCCCGATTATTCCGGGTGAGGCCGGTGTAATGGCAGTCGAAAAAGCGGATTGTGACGGAAATGCGCAAAAAGATGGCGGGCTTGAGGCAGGCTGGCTTAGCTGATTCTGCATACTCGCTCTCGGTCGCGGAATTTCTTGACCGGTCATTGCGTCCACGCACGTCCGCCGACGCACGATCTCAAGCCCTTAATGGGGATTCTACGCCTGATGATGAGGGTGTCAATTTTGCGGTATCAGAGCCGTCTATTGAGGAGATGCTGGAAGGCTCGCGGAGCCGCGCAGAGGTGCTTGGTGACGCGTGGCAGGCTGGGTTGCGGCCCCAGTGTAAAAATCTGCCCCGATTATTCCGGGTGACTGTCCAGCATTGAGGCGGTTTCTCGATTAGCGCGGTTCCGTTTTTCCCGGCGTCGCTCAAGCGCCTGTTCAACCACCGAGTAGGTGGCGGGAATAACCGCCAGCGTCATCAGGGTCGAACTGAGCATACCGGCGATAATGGTTACCGCCATGGGGCCATTGGCTTCGGCGCCGGTGCCATAGCCCAGTGCCGCCGGTAACATCGCCAAAATGATAGTGAGGGAGGTCATCAGCACCGGTCGTAGACGAACCGGGCAGGCCTTGATCAGCGCCTCGTCGATGGACATGCCAGTGCGTCGGTACTGGTTAGTCATATCCACCAGCAGGATGGAATTTTTCGCGACCAGTCCCACCAGTAAGATCATCCCGATCATGGAGTAGATATTGATGGTCATACCCATTACCCACAATCCGAACAGGCCGCCCACTACCGCCAGCGGTTGGGCGATCATGATGATCAGTGGTTGCAACAGGGAGTTAAACTGACTGGCCAGCACCATGTAGAGCAGCAGCAGCGCCAGAGAAAAGGTGCCTGCCATGATCTCGGTGGTTTCCAGGTAGTCTTTGGAAACCCTGACAAACACCACTTCATAGCCCGGAGGCATATCCACTGCCGCCGCCTGAACGTTGGCAATGGCTTCGCCCAGGGGCACCTTGGGTTCTGAATAAAAATTGGCGGAGTATTGCAGGTCGTAGCGGGAAATCACCGCCGGACCCAGGGATTCCTGGAAATTGGCAATGGTATCGGCGCGTACTGCCGTGCCACTGAGGGAGCGAAAGTAGATTTTGCGCAGGTCGTCGGGCCGCTCAAACTGACCATCCCGGGCCTTAATGCGTACGTCATAGCGCTCGCCATCGCCAGGGTCGTCGTTGTAATAGGCCACATCAAGGCCACCCATCAACATGTTCACTGCTTGCGATACCTGGGCGCTGCTGATACCCAGGCTGTGGGCACGGACCCGATCAATGTCCAGTGTCAGCTGGGGCAGATCCAGTTGCAGGTCCAGGTCGATCCGTCCCAGGTCAGGATGCTCATTGGTGAGGCGCTGTTGCAACTGCTGACTGATCTCGGCAACTTTTTCAAGATTGGTGCCGCGAACTACAAATTGCAGCGGTTCGCCCCGGGCGCCGGGTACGGCCGGTACTCGGCCGGCAAAGCCAAGCATTCCGGGAATGGCCGAGAGCTCGGTCTGCATGGCGCGTATCAGCTCCACCTGGCTGCGACTGCGCTGCTCCGGTGGAATGAGTCTCACAAACACCATGCCGCGACTGACGCTGCCGGTGGGACCCACGCCAATGGCTGCCCAGAAATCGAGTACCTCTTCCTGGTTGCCGAGAATGGATTCGATCTTGCGCATCCGTTGGTCGGTATAGTCGAGGCTCGAACCGAGCGGGGTTTTGAAAAACACCAGAAAACCGCTTTCGTCGAGGTCGGGTTCAAAGGTTTTGCCCAGGTCACCAAACAGAAAGGAACTGGGCAGGATCGCTAACACGGTGGCGACGAGTACGATCAGACGGTGGTCGAGCACCCAGCGCAGCAGCCTTTCGTATTCAAGCTGCAGGCGGTCAAAAAAATTCAGAATCGCGGTGCCTATGGCCCCATGCTGAACATCCACCACCAGCAGGCGCGAGCAGAGCATGGGTGTGAGGGTCACGGCCACCAACAGCGATGCCAGGACTCCCACGGTAACAACGATGGCAAAGGAGTTAAAGAACATGCCAACGATCCCCTCCATAAACACAACCGGACCGAAAATGGAGACCAGTGAGAACGTAGCAGCGACGATGGCGAAATAGACTTCGGTAGCACCATTCGCAGAGGCGGTCATCGGGTCAGGATCGATTTCTTTGAGATGCCGGTGAATATTCTCCAGCACCACAATCGCATCATCGACCACCACTCCGATGAGTAGCAGCAGGGCAAGCATGGTCATCATATTTAATGTGAGGCCGCTGAAATAGATGAGGGTGATCGCCGCCAGCAGCGAGACCGGAATCGCAAGAGCGACAATCAGGGTGGCGCGAAAATTGAGCAGAAACAGAAACACCACCGCCGCCGCCAGCAAGGCCCCCAGATAGATGTGCTCAGTGAGCGCTTCGATCGAGCGCTCAATAAAGGTGGCGTCGTTCCAGGAGACCGACAAACTTAATCCCGGGGGCAGATTGGGGATGAGCTGTTCATGCATGCGCTCGATCACCGCATCGGATATCGCCACCGTATTGGCGTTACTGATTTTGACAATCCCCAGACCGATCGACTGTTTGTGATCGTAGCGGGCCAGAGTGCGGCGATCCTGGGCACCGCTGACTACCTCGGCAATATCGCGCAGCAGTATGGGTAACTGCTCGCGATAACCGACGATCAGCTCTTCCATCTCACGAACGTCGTGGTATTCCTGATCGAGCTTGATCAGCAGCTCGGTCTGGCCACCCACCAGAAATCCGCCGGGTAATTGAAAATGTTCATTGCGCAATGCGTTGATCAATTCGTCAGAGGTGACATTGAGGGCGGCCATCCGTTCCAGGTCCACCTCGATACGTATGTTGCGATCATAACGGCCACCAATCAGGACTTCGCCGACCCCTTCAATGGTTTCTATTTTTTTCTTAAGCACCGTCCGTGCGTAGCGACTTAACTGGCTGGGAGTGCGGTCGCCGTCGAGGTTTAACCACATCACCGGCTGGGCACCGGTCTCAAGTTTGGCGATGACCGGAAAATCGGCATCATCGGGTAAGCGGCGCAGGGCCTGATTGACCTTGGCCTGGACCTCGTTAAAGCCAACGTCGACGTCTTTGCCGAGTTCGAAGATCACGATCACCATCGACATCCCGGTTCTGGATGAAGATTCAATGCGACGAATCCCGGGGATGGCGTTGACCGAGGTTTCAATCACGTTGGTCACCGCCGAGTCGACTACCTCGGGATTGGCACCCTGAAGGGCGGTCAGGACTGTGACTGCGGGAAACTGGATCTGCGGGTAACGATCGACGCCGATGCGTTGATAACTGATGACCCCAAACAGCACAATCAGGGCACTGATCATGCCTGCCAGAACGTGGCGTTTGATGGATATTTCTGGAATCGTCATCGCCATGGCAGGTCTCCGTTAAACGCCGTTTATGCGGTGGAACTGATCCTCAGGAATCGGTCATTCAGCGAGGGGTTGCTCCGATGAAGGCGAAAGGGTCGCAACTTTCACCAGGGCACCGTCGGACAGGTAGGCGGCACCGTCAACGGCCACGGTTTCCCCCGCTGTTAACCCCGCCAGTATCTCCACTTGGCCGTTTTGATATTCGCCGACATTCACCACCCGCTGGCGGGCGCGGTTTTTCTCGATCACATAGACCACCTGACCAGCGGGGCGTAGTGCAAGGGCTATTTTGGGTACGGTTACGCTGGTGCGGGTCGCGAGAATGACTGCACCGTTAACACTGGTGCCGGGGAACCAGCTACCGGGGTTGTTGATGTCGATGACCACCTCGCCGGCTCGACTGGCCGGATCAACCATGGGTCTTAGTTCGGATATTTTGCCCTCGACCACCCGGCCATCTGAAGCGGGGGTATCGAGTCGCACGCGTTGCCCGGCATTCAGTTGCTGCATCACCGTTTCCGGAAAGGGCAGATGCACCCGCAATCGGCGGGAGTCGGCGACCTGAAATGCCGGATCACCTTTTTTGACGTAGCTGCCAACGGTGATTTCCCGTCCCTGAATCTGACCGTCAACGGGGGAGCGGATTTCACATTTCTGCAAGTCACGGGCGGCGATATCGCGTTGCGCCTTTACTGTGGTCAGCTGGCGCTGCAGGGCCTTTAAAGTGGCCTCTTCGTCTTCCAGTGAATTGTCAGAGACAAAGGCGTCATCGAGCAGGCTACGGAAGCGTTTGACCCGGCGCTGCTGGTTGTCAATGAGTGTCTGGATACGATCCACCTCTCCTTGCCGGGAGCGCAGCTGGTTTTCGTAATCGGTGGGGTCAATGGTTGCCAGCAACTGACCCTGTTGAACGCGTGCGCCTATATCGGCTTCAATCCTGATTACCTGTCCGGCGACTTCAGCGGCGGTACTGGGGGCGGCCTTGGTCTCGATGTAGCCGGTGGCCTTTTCGATTACCTGAATCTGCGTCAGGGAGACGTCGATCGTGGTGATCGGCGTGGCACGCGGTTCCAGAGGGGCAGCCGCTTCATCATCGGAACAGCTCGCGAGCAGTAGCGTAGTGGCCACCAGCAGGACGCAACGGTTGATCATGGATGCTCCTCTCAATGTTCATCCTCTGCTGCCGGGGCATTGCTGACTGATCAATCGGTCAGTTTATCCCACCCGGTAACAGGCGGGTGGTCATCCAGTCGGCAGGGTTGAGGACAAGGCAGGGCAAATCCTATCACGGCTTTGCAGAATCGCCACCGCCGGATGGCCGAGTTGGCGGTTACTGCCGGATGACCGGCAAGGTTGATTATCGTGCAGATGCTCCGGGTCTGCGCGATCGGCCAATAATATCAGTCGGCGAGCTGCTCCGCCGCTTGCACGATCATGGTCTCGGTGGTTGACCAGTCGACACAACCATCGGTGATCGAGACCCCATATTGGAGCTGGCTCAAATCGTCAGGAATCGACTGGTTTCCGGCCTGTAGATTGCTCTCGATCATAAAACCGACAATCGAACGGTTGCCGCCGGAAACCTGGTCGAGGCAATTCTGCATGACCTCGGGCTGCCGCTCCGGTTTTTTACCGGAATTGGCGTGACTGCAATCCACCACAATACGCGGGGCCAGGTTGGCTGCAGCCAATTGGGAGGTGCAGCGGCTGATATGGTCGGCGACGTAATGGGGGCCATCGTCCCCGCCGCGTAACACCACATGGCCGTAATGGTTTCCACGGGTGTGAATGACGGCCGATTGACCATTGCTGTTTATCCCGAGAAAGCGGTGCGGGCTGGAGACGGATTTCATCGCGTTGACCGCCACCTCGACGTTGCCGTCGGTGCCATTTTTAAAGCCCACCGGGGTGGAGAGGCCGCTGGCCATTTCCCGATGGGTTTGTGATTCCGTGGTGCGTGCGCCAATGGCGGTCCAGGTAATCAGGTCGTGCAGGTACTGGGGCATGATCGGGTCGAGGGCTTCAGTGCCGGCCGGCAACCCCAGCTCGGCGACGTCAATGAGCAGCTGACGGGCCAGACGGATACCCTCCTCGACGTGAAACGAATCATCCAGCCGGGGGTCGTTGATCAACCCCTTCCAGCCGGTGGTGGTGCGGGGTTTTTCAAAGTAGACCCGCATTACCAATAGCAGCTGGTCGGACACTTTTTCCGCCAGTCGTTGCAGTTTCTGTGCGTACTCAGTGGCGGCGGCAATGTCATGAATTGAGCAGGGGCCGACCACGACAAAGAGTCGTTCATCCTTGCCATCAAGAATGTTACACAGGGCGCGCCGGTTCTCAGCCACCGTCTGTTCAGCGCGGCTGCTCACCGGAAGTTCGCCACAGATTTCTGCCGGGGTGGGCAGCAATTGCTGGGAGGCCACGTTGAGGTTGCTCAGTTGTTCCATGGGTATCGGTCCTGCCGGGCAGCGCCGTGGCTCCCGACTCATTAGGGCTTCAGGGTTCAGGAAGAAAAGGGTGGTGGGCGATACTGGGATTGAACCAGTGACCCCTACCGTGTGAAGGTAGTGCTCTCCCGCTGAGCTAATCGCCCCTCTTTTGCAGGGCGCCGATTCTAGGTTTTTGGTGGGCTTACGTCAATTTACTGATTCAGCTAAAGCCCGCTATTTCCGTGGGCTTTGCATTACAATCGCCGCCGCATCATTGTTGCCAGACAATCAACGAGATATTTATGACCGTAACCACCCGTTTTGCCCCCAGTCCCACCGGTTATTTACACATAGGCGGGGCCCGTACCGCACTGTATTCGTGGCTAGTCGCGCGTAAGCAGGGGGGCAGGTTTGTCCTGCGAATCGAGGATACCGACCGGGAACGTTCCACTCAGGAAGCGGTAGATGTGATTCTCGACGCCATGCGGTGGTTGGGCCTGGAGTATGACGAAGGTCCGGTTTATCAGACTCAACGAATGGACCGCTACGGTGAAATAATCGAGCAATTACTGGCTCAGGG
>JAYNPV010000048.1:13108-14375 GCA_038113925.1 Gammaproteobacteria bacterium
CTGTTACTGCAGTCGCGAATCACTCGAGCAGATGCGCGAACAGGCGATGGCGAACGGCGAGAAGCCCCGCTATGACGGTCGCTGTCGTCAGCGTACCGAGGCAGAACCTGGCGTAAGTCCGGTGGTTCGATTTAAAAACCCCCTGGACGGAGAGGTGGTTATCGACGATCTGGTGCGCGGTCGGGTGGTCATCAGTAACCGTGAGCTCGATGACCTGATTATTGCCCGCAGTGATGGAACGCCCACCTACAACCTCACCGTAGTGGTTGATGACCTGGATATGCAGATGACCCACGTGATCCGTGGCGATGATCATCTCAACAACACGCCCCGGCAAATTAATATTCTGGCCGCCCTCGGGGCGGAGCCGCCCGTCTATGGCCATGTGCCGATGATCCTGGGGGGCGATGGCAAGCGGCTTTCCAAACGTCACGGCGCGGTGAATGTGCTGCAATATCGCGACCAGGGTTATCTGCCCCAGGCCCTGCTTAACTACCTGGTTCGGTTGGGCTGGTCCCACGGCGATCAGGAGCTGTTCACCATCGATGAAATGATTCAGCTGTTTGACATGAGTAACGTCAACCGTGCTGCCTCAACCTTTAACCCGGAAAAGCTACTCTGGTTGAATCACCAGACCATTATCAATAGCGCGGCTGGGGAGCTTATCGACCCGCTTAAACCCTATTTGGACGCAGCCGGCATCGCCCTGGAACCGGGGCCAGCGTTATCCGCCGTGGTCGAGGTACAGAAAGAGCGCTGTAAAACGCTGGTTGAACTGGCGGAAGCCTGTCGCTTGTTTTATGGCGAGTTGGGGGAGTACCAACCCAAAGCCGCTAAAAAGGGATTCAAAGGCAGCGCCAATGAGGTCCTGTTGGAACTGCAAGAGGGATTGCAACAGCTTGATGACAAGAGTTGGCGGGCCGAATCCCTACACTATCTGCTGCAACAGACCGTGGATCGGCTTGAGGTTGGTTTTGGTCAGGTGGGTCAGCCACTAAGGGTTGCGCTTACCGGCGGTGCGGCTGCACCGGGCCTGGATATCACCATGGAGCTGTTGGGAAAAAACAGCGTCCTGCAACGGATCGATCGTGCGCTTACCTGGTTGGCCGAGCGCCCAGCGCAGGAATAAAAAAATATCGCCCGATTGGGCCAAAAACCTGGCCTTTCAATTGACAACCTGTGAGCCGATCTTTAGACTTCGCGGCTCCATTTTTTGGGGCCATAGCTCAGCTGGGAGAGCGCAACACTGGCAGTGTTGAGGTCGGCG
>JAYNPV010000049.1:0-12044 GCA_038113925.1 Gammaproteobacteria bacterium
AGGCGGCGGTATCCGAGGCCCCGATGGTGCGTCTGGCCGATCAGATTCTGATGTTGGCGGTACGGGAACGGGCCACCGATATTCATATCGAGCCCGACGAATTGGTGGTTAGGGTAAGGTTTCGGGTTGATGGCACCATTCGACAGGCGACAGTAATTCCTAATGTGCTCAAACTGGCGTTGATTGCGGTATTTAAAATCAAGTCGGGGATGGACATCACCGAAAAACGTATTCCCCAGGACGGGCGAACCAGTTTTCAAGTAGGACAGCGCAAAATTGACGTGCGTGTTTCCAGTTTGCCAACCAAATATGGCGAAAACATGGTGATGCGGCTGCTCGACAAGGGAGCTATGACCTTGCAGTTGGATGCCCTGGACCTGAGTCGCCGGGACAGACGCATGGTCAGCCAGACCATGGATTCCACCTACGGTATGTTGATCGTCACTGGCCCCACCGGTTCGGGTAAAACGACGACGTTATACAGCGCGCTTGATGGTGTGAATGCGCTTGAGCGCAGCGTTTTTACCCTTGAAGACCCGGTTGAATATGATCTCCCCATCATTCGCCAGACCCAGATTAATGATGATATAGGGCTGACATTTGCGTCAGGATTGAGAACGCTATTACGTCAGGACCCGGATGTCATCATGCTGGGTGAAATGCGCGACACAGAGACCGCCCAGATGGCAGTGCGGGCAGCCCTTACCGGTCATCTCGTCTTGACTACACTCCACGCCAATACAGCGATCGCTGCTATCCCGCGTTTGATTGATATGGGGGTGGAATCTTATCTGCTTGCAGCGGCCCAGCCTTTATTGATTGGTCAGCGCCTGGGACGGCGCCTGTGTGAAGATTGCCGTGAGCCGGTGGCGGACGCCCAGGCAGTTCTGGAATCTAATCGCTTGCCGATTCCGGCCAATGACGATTTTAACCTGTACACCGCGCAGGGTTGTGATCGTTGTGGAGGAACCGGATATCGTGGTCGGGTTGCCTTCTATGAAGTTGCCAGGGTCACGCAGGCATTTAACGAGGCGATCATTGCTAATGATATGTCGATGCTGGAACGCCTGGCCCGAGAGGAGGGTTATCGCTCCATGCGTGAGGACGGTTTGCGTAAGGAGATGGCAGGATTGACTTCCGTCGAAGAGGTATTACGAGTGGTCTCTGCCTGAGTATCCGAAAGGGCCGTTAAAGTTACCAGTCGGTCTTTGTCTATTCAGCGTAGTAACCCACAAGGGCGTATACAAACTGGACAACCATGCCTAGTTACGAATATTCAGCGGTCGATTCGAGCGGAAAGAAAATGAGCGGCGTGCTGGTGGTGCCCGATCAGGAGGCACTGCGTCAGCATCTAACTGAAAACGGCCAATGGTTACTTGCCAGTAAAGAGCGCAAAACAAGGGTCGCCAGGGGCGCTTCAAGCGGACCCAAAATAAAGCGCCGCGCGCTGATTGATTTCACCATGCAGCTGGCTATCCTGACCCGAGCCGGTGTGCCCTTGAGTGAGACGCTGGAGCAGCTCGAACAGGACACCCTCAACCCGGATTTTGCCAAAATGATTGGGGCTTTACGCTTTAATGTGAGTACCGGCGTGGAGTTCAGTCAGGCCCTTGAGCAGTTTCCGCGCACTTTTCCGCAGCTCTATATCGAGCTGGTAAGAGCCGGTGAAATCAGCGGTAATCTGCCGGAAATCCTGCTGGATATGCAGCACTACCTGGAGTGGTCAGACTCCCTCGCCAGTGACGCCCGTCAGGCCACCACTTACCCGGCGATTATTGGCATTGCCATTGTGCTGTTGGTGGCGGTGCTGTTTACCTTTGTGGTGCCCCAATTCACACAGCTGTTGACGACCATGGGCGTTGACCTGCCCGCTCCTACCAGGGTGGTGATGGGTATCAGCGCTATTTTTAGCGACTATTGGCACCTGATTTTGCTGGTGATGGTTCTGGTCCCGACAGGAATTGCTCTGGGTAAACGCTATTCGCCCGGCTTTGCGTTCAACTGGGAACGCCTGCTGGTCGCGTTGCCGGTGTTCGGGCAGTTGCGGCTGCGCCTGGCGTTATCCAGATTCAGTCACAACCTGGCGATACTGTTTCGTTCCGGTATACCGATGGTTGACTGTCTAAAAATGCTGCCTGCGCTAGTAGGAAATTTACTGGTTGCCGATGCGATTAGCCGATCGGCTGAAGAGGTTGCCGCAGGCGCGGGCCTGGCGGAGAGTTTTTCCCGGCATCGAGTGTTTGAACCCCTGGTGTTACGCATGCTGGCGGTGGGTGAATCTACCGGCGACATGTCCGGTGCACTTGAACAGGCCGCTCGCTATTACGAAGAGGCCGTGCCGCGTACCATCAAGCGGTTTTTTGGAGTGCTTGAGCCAACCTTGATACTGTTTATGGTGGCTATAGTGGGGCTGGTGGCATTGGCGATATTTTTGCCGCTGCTGAGTCTGGGGGCCTCGTTGTAATGAGTAACAGAAAATCTCAGCTCATCAGCTGCAGAGCGTCGATAACCGGGTTTGCACTGCTGGAGATGATCGGTGTACTGGCGGTGATGGCCATACTCGCCGGCGCCATGGCCCCGTTTCTGCTCAACCAGATTGATCGCAGCGAAGCAGATGCCGAGCAGGCTGCTCTGGATGCTATTGCTGAGGGAGTCAGACAATACTATCTGGATGATTCGGTGGCTACTTACGGCACCTTGCCGGCTAACTTAGCCGCCCTGTCGGGTGGTTACGTCAATGCGGCAGCTGCCGATCTCGTCACCAATGATCGGGGGGTGGCGCGGCTTTATCAGGATAACGGGGCCACTCTGGTGACGATTCCGCGCATCACCATCGCTTCCCACTTGCTGGTGGGTGGAGCGGCGCCGGCGGATATGTCCGCCTGCGTCGGCAGTGCCCTGGCCGCCATTGATCCCTGTGGCGATAGCCCCGGTACAACCACGGATGATATGCCCGCAGGAATGGCAACGAACCTGATCAAGGTAAGCAATCTAAATCTGTCAAAGGAACGCGCGGCGATTGTGGACCATATCAGAGGTTATTATCTTGCGCCGGTGGTGTCGGCGATAGAAGGTCTGGGCAATGATGTCTGTCAGTCGATAGCTGACGGCACTTCAGATATTGACGGCAATGATCCGGCGGGCAATCCGATCCCTCCTCCATTGGTCAACAGTGCACCTGGGACAGGCGATGACCACTGGGGGAATAAACTACAGATAACCAAAACAGGAAGTCGGGTGGATGTCTGGAGCAGCGGACCGGTTGCCATGGCCCCGGTGCCGACCAATCCACTTTATTTAACTGCCACCTGCGCTTCGGGTAGCGACGTGGCTGAGCAGCTCGAAGAAATTGCCGACACGGTGATGGCCTTTATGCTGGCTCAGACTCCGTCACCAACAGCTCCGCCCGTAAGTCTGGCCGCAGCCGGGGTAACAAATAACCTGGATCCCTGGGGGGCACCATTTGTTTACGGTAACGCAGGTGCGGGTACTCCCCCTTCTTTTACCTTGTCGAGTGACGGACCGAGCGGTGCAGCGGGAGACGACATCGACGGCAGTAAAACCACCGAGGAAATTCAGGCGTTTTTTGCAAAGCAGGGGCGCAGTTACCCTGATCCGAATGACATAAACAACGCCGCTTGCGCCGCTGCAGGGACCTATATTGAAACTAACTGCGACACTGAAATGAAATACCTAACGGATGCGTCCGCCTGTAATACCAATATCGCCCTTGATCAGCAATGCTCGACCGCTGGTTATTGAGTTACGGCCGGCTTGAAGTCTTGCGTCCGAATAAATGTATTGTTGGGGTATCGGGTAAGAGAGTTTTTAATTGTTCAGGTAATAGTGGCGGGTCGGGAGTGGTTCGCTGCGGGTTACAAGCCGTTACGCAGATGCAGAGTAAGGGCTTAAGGTGCCTTCCAACCGGGTTTATGCGCCAGACGATTAGCAGCTATTGCCGGTTAATACGCAGATGTTCTCAGGGTTGGATATGGACACGCTTACCTCACCGTTGCCGGTGTCGATCAGGTTACCATTTGAGTCGATTCTGGCAATGATTCTGGTTTCCCCATAGGGATCGGTTATTTCGATGTCTCCATTACTGAGAAGATCGGCCGCACCAGAGTCAATGTTCGAGCCGTTACGAATATCCGTCCGGGTTGGCCAGGTTAAAATCCAGTTGCTACCCTGTATCCAGGTTAGGAATCGAGTATTGAGGGTCGCTGAGCCACCCGTTACTGAACTGATATAAGTTCTGAAGGTAGAAGGGGGTATCGAAAAAGGACCAAAAGAAAAACCAGGAATATCAACCTGAGTCATTGTGAAATTAGCAGTAGCCGACTCAGCAGTGCTCACTGAGGAATAGCTCAGTAACATGGCACTAGACCCAAAGAGCAGGCTGATAAGACACTTCCGATACATAAGGCGCCTCCCGTGTAATTAGCGGCTGATTATCATTGAGTTAATTATGATTCACTAACGACCAGATCGTCCGCTATCGCTGATAGTGAAATACAATAGTCTTTAACGGTCAAGTGTCGAAGAATAAAGAGGTATTGGGGGGAGGATGATTTTTCTATGTCAGGCAATGGGACAAACCAGGTAGCTAAGCAGCATGGCCCGTGAACTCGTAATCAGTTTTCTCTATGGCGAATTTAATGCCGCCCTGGTTGATGGCGCCAGGGTGGTTGAGCGCTGGTCGCCGTCAGCGTCAGATCGGGCCCATGGTTTTCATGAGGCAGCGTTCAGGTATTTTCTCGAGTCCGCAGTTGATCAATTTGACTATACGGGTGAAGAAGCGGTGCTGGTGGTGGCCGATGTAGAAATGGAGCACCACCAGGTTGCGCTGCCGCCGGTTAAAAGGAAGCAGCAGCAGCAGCTACTGACCATTGAGGCTGAGAAACTCGCAGAAGGGCGCTCCCTGACCTGGTCCTACTTGCCGATTCCACAACAGCAAAACGGTGGGTCAGCGTCATCGAGCGGCTTTGATCAGTATTTAATGCACTGCTGGCCGGCGATGAAACTTAAGGGTTATCTTGCGGATTTTGCCCACGTGGGTATTACCCCGCGCCTGATCGTTCCAGACGTGACCTTGTTTCTCGCCTGGTCTGCAGAGGCGGACCTGGAGGCAAACTCCTGCGCGTTGGTGAACAGTCGTGAGAACGGTACGACCGTCATTTTGTCAGATGTCTCCACCGGCAAATTATTTGTCCGCCGGTTATCGCCCGCCATTGGTCACAGCAAGGTTCGCCTGCCGGCAGAAATTCGCCGTTCAATACAATATGCCAGTCAGGACATGGGGCTACGGCCAGAATTACTGGTGACCAATGACCAACAGTTAGCCATTGATCTTCAACCCCAGCTTGACCGGCGTATCGATCTGGAAATCGAAGCCAGTTGGGCGGATCAACCCGTATTGGCGAGCTACTGTTCCGAGTTGAGTCGTCGTGACCCCCAGTCTTTTGTGCCTGACGAGGTGCGTTACGCCAAATACAACCAGCTTATCAATCGTGTAGTAAAAGCGGGTATTGCCCTGATCGCAATTACCAGTCTTGTTACTGTAGCGTGGGTGGAGTGGCGGCTGAGCGGCGAAGAGTCCACGGCGAAGGAACTGGCAGATCGGTATGAACTGCGTCAACAGGAGTTGCATTCTCTCCAGAGTGAGGTCGCCAGGCTAAGCAGTGAGCAGCAGTTTGCTGAGCAGGCACAGGGGAATAAACAGCGCATGACATACTGGTTATTGATGGATCTGGGTGCCTTGCTGCCGGACGCAGTGGTACTGGATGAATTGAAACTTGCCTATGAACAGCCCGGTCGAGTTGATGTGGCATTGAAGGCGGCGGTGACTGTCGATAACTTGCAGCGTCTGGATGATGATATGCGCGAATTTGGCGAAAACCTGGCAACCGCACCCTGGCTGGTTGAGTGGCCCAATGACTGGTTACAAAAGTGGCGCGAACAGTACATTAACGCGAGCCGCGGTCAGCATCTTGAGCTTGAAATAAACGGGAATTTTCCTCTCTGATGAGCACCCATTTTTATATGAGTCGGCAACGGTGGATTGCTACCCTGGTGCTGGCCCTCTCCATCAGCCTGATCTGGTGGGCGCTGTCGGTGCGCCTGGGCAGCGCAGAAGCAATGGAACAACAGAGAATGAATCAGTTATCGCTGGAGTTCAACATCAACACCCTGCGGGGGCAGCGTGATGCCTTGAATGCGACTGAACTGGTCGAAACCAGGAACCGAGTACGAGAAAGGTTACTGGCTGATCCGGATGGCTTGCCGCAGCTGGTCGATGAGTTGCTGGGGTTGGCGGCGGCAGAGGGAATTGATCTTGCGGTGACTGTGGGCGACATGAGACTCGATCAGGCGGTGGAGGGCATTTCAATGCGCGACCTGAAACTCAGATTCGCGGGTATCAGTTATGATGCTCTGGTGGCTTATCTTCAAGCGCTGGAAGTTCAGTCGGATCAACGGGTCTGGATGATAAGGGATGTTGATGTGTCCAGCCGTGGCGGAGATGTCCAGGTGAATGGGTGGATTCAGCTGCGAGTCTGGACCAGCGCAGCCGGCGTCATCGACAATCAGGACTCGCTCTTTTGAACCGGCCCGTCAACGCGGTTGAGTTTATGGCAACTGTCCGCCCAACGGTCGGCATAGCGATACTCATGCAGAGTCCCCGGCAATGAACTTGATTAAACGCATCAGGATTTGGCTACAAAAGCCCTGGTTTGTCGGGGTGTTGTCAGTTATTGCGATTCTGTTTAGTTTTCGAAACATCGTATTGCCTCTGATGGATTTATCCTCAGCAAACCAGCAACTCGGCCAAAGCGGTGGGGGGGCAGCCTTGGGTACGGCCGGGTTATTGCTCCCTGGCGGGGAGGAATCTGTGGCAGTACGGGAGGTCGATCGCCTGGCACTGAGAAAGGATTTTTTTGCAGGCCGGGAGTACCGACGCAATCCCTTTATGCTGGCCACTGATCCGCGTCAGCCTGGCTATCGAGCGCGGCCGGCAAAGTTGGCCGAGATTGAGCAGAAAGATCCGGAAACTCACTTCGTTTCAGAGTCAGGATCGTTAAGCCCCCAACAATTGTTTGTACTGAAAGCGATATTGGTTCGTGAGGGGCAGCAGTATGCGTTGATCAATCGTCAGGTGGCCGATGTCGGCGATGTCCTGGTGCCTGATTATGCCAGGGTGGAGGCCACTGAACTAACGGGTGTTGACCAGAGACAATTACAGGGTTTATTGGCAGCCGAATATTCCTTAAAAAAAATTGGTAGTCAGCAGGTTGAAATTGCCTCCAGCGTCGGTGACTTTACCGTGTCGCTCAATTATTAGAATCCACTTCACGAATTTCCGGTCCATCGGTCAATCCCCTCGTGCTGTCCGGTGATGGCGCAGCCCTATGCAGTGCGTGTGAATTCATCGTTATTCACTCCAAGCCCGACCTTGCTAGAAAGAAGAGGTTGTGGTGGACGGATGCGATTGTTTTTTCTGGTTAAAAAAACTATTTAATTTTAGATAGATAGGCGTTATAGTTCATAACCTACTATAACTATGTGCTGGTCCAGTTGCGTTGACGGTTACTGGCAATTCGTTGAAATAAGCAGGTGTTGCCTATCCCATGAATAGTCAAGCTATACAGTTAAAGATTCGATGGCGCCTCCCCATCATTGCCTGTGTGAGCTTATTGCTATCGTCCTGTGCCGCGTCGCCTCCACAAGTGGCGCAGGCTACACCCAACCCCTCATCCAGTGAGCCAGTGGTGTCTGCTAGCCTGGACGCCGTTAATATTCCAGTGACTGAGCGTCAGGGGCGGTTGCCCACCCTGGTGCGTTCCTCGGTGGAGCAAAAAGAAGCCCGCTACAGCTTTCATGCAGTCGGGGTGCCCGTCGCCGATGCGCTGCGACTATTCGCCCGGGACAACAACCTGAATCTGGTTCTTGATCGAGAGTTAACGGGCGAACTCACCATCGATTTTACTGATTTGCCATTAACCCAGGCGCTCGACGCCATGCTCGATGCCCATGATTATGGCTGGGAAATTAACGGTGGGCTGATTCGAGTGCGCCGTGAAATCACGCGTACCTTTGAAGTCGATTATTTGCGACTGATTCGCAGCAGTGATGCGAATAATGAGTCGGGAACCTTCGGCGTCAGCGGTGGCGAATCATCGGAAAATGCTGCTGACAATGAATTTTCAGTGGAACAGGAAAACGATATTGATTTCTGGGAAGAGTTAATCCTGGAGTTGGAAGACCTGCTCGGCGAAGACGGAGTGGTGGTAGCAAATAGAACGGCCGGTTTTGTTACCGTCACCGCCGGCAAACGGGCTGTGCAGCAAGTCGAAAATTATCTGCAACGAGTGAAACAGGGGTCCATGCGCCAGGTGATCATTCAGGCGAAGATCCTGGAGGTTGAGTTAAGTGATGCTACCCAGCTAGGAATCGACTGGACCGCGCCGGAGCTGCTTAGCTTTGGCAGGTTTACCGTTGGTCGTAACAGCCTGGATGGAAATGCGAGTTTTTCCACTGATGTGCCTGCTGTGCTTTCTGGTGACGGGAATACAATACTAACTCCGGCGACCGTCAGTTCTATTACCGGAGGCCCGGGAACGTTTTTACGGGCCAGTATTGGCGCAGATACCCGGGCGTTTCTGCGGGCTTTGAAAACACAGGGAGACCTCAATGTAGTCTCTCAACCACAGATCAAGGCAATTAATAACCAAACCGCTCAAATCCGCGTGGCGCGGGACGAACCTTATTACGTGCAAACCAGTTCATTTGTTCCCGCCTCGGGCGATGACGGGGCTCAACCCGCGCAGTTTGAGCTGGCCACCGCCACGATTGGTCTGGTGGTTCAGGTGACCCCACATATTTCAGAGAATGGCTGGATTACCCTGGAAATTTCGCCGGTGATTACCCGGAAATTATCGCAAATAGGGTTTCCAACGACCGATACCCAGGGGAATGTAACCTTTACTGAAGGTGTAGGCCCGCCCGTGATTGACGTGAAACAGACCACGGTTGTCGCCCGGATTAAAAGTGGAGAAACCGCGGTAATTGGTGGTCTGATCCAGGATTTTGTCGATGAAACCGAGAGCAAGGTGCCCGTACTCGGCGATTTGCCGGTGGTCGGGGCGGCATTTCGAAATACCACGACAACCAAAAGTAAGTCAGAGCTGGTGATTATGATCACTCCGGTGGCCGAATACATTGAAACCGATGAGCAGCAATACGCATGGTAGCCTCGGTTTCATCGCAGATTGATTTTCCTGATCAGGCCGATAAAAGCGCTCCTGACACCGGGGTGACGTCTCCCCTATTGCGTCCTGATCATATTTATCAGGCCATGGGCCTGACCGAAGACCCGTTCAAAATAACCCCGGATATCGACTATCTGTACGACTCTTCCCAGCATCTGGAAACGATTCGCCAATTAGAGTATGCGGCAATGGGTGGATCGCTGTCGGTGTTAACCGGCGAGGTGGGGCTGGGCAAGACGCTCATCTGCCGCAAGGTGCTCAATGATTTTTCCGCGGCAGAGGAGGTAAAAACGGCTTATCTGTTGAACCCGCCGCAGAATTTTGGTTATCTGATTGCCAACGTTATTCATGATCTGACCGGGGTGCGGGTGTCCACACGGACGGGCAACTATCACCACCTGGTGGAGTTGCTCTACCGGGTATTGCTCGAAGAGGCGGAATGCGGCAGGCAGGTGGTGCTGATTATCGACGAGGCCCACCGCCTCGACGCCGAGGTGCTTGAGGGTGTCAGATTGCTCACCAATCTGGAAACCAGTAAACAGAAATTGTTAAGCATTATTCTGGTGGGGCAACCGGAACTTGATGAGACCTTGTCGCGTCAGGATTTGCGCCAGCTGCGACAACGCGTGGCAGTGCGCTGTCATTTACAACCCCTGACCAGAACCCAGACCCGTGAGTATGTTAACCATCGCCTGGCCAGCCAGGGAGCTGATCAGGGAATCCGCCTCACTGCGGCAGCGCACTGGTGGTTGTATCGTTTATCCGGCGGCATTCCCCGGCGGATAAATCTGTTATGCGGCAGGGCGATACTGGCCGCTTTTGCCGGGTTCGCTCCGCGGATAAATGGGGGACATGTACGCAGGGCGTCCCGGGAAATTGAGTACGGTTCGGATTAACAGTTTGTCTATGGAGACGGTTTCCCGGCCTTTCAGGGTTGGTCTACTGGTATGAGTATCATCGACGATGCTTTAAAGGGCGTGGAGCGCGCCCAGGCAGAAACAACGGAAAATACCGCTGGAGGGAGAGCACCAATGGCCCCCGGTTCTTCGCGCGTGCCGATAATTCTGGTCATTTGCCTGGTGTTGGTTGCGGCCGCAGGGGTGGGTTGGTGGTGGATCGGCTCGGATGCCCCGGTCCGGGACGAGTCATTAATTGCCCTTCAAGATAATCCCTCACCTGCCGCCGAATCCTCTTCTCAACCCTCTTCAGCATTGCGCCGGGCAGATAATGACAGTGTGCCATCCGCGATGGATGAGCAGGTTGCTGCTATTACCGACCAGGCCGCCAAGGTGGAACAGCCAGGGGATATGGCTGGCGCTGATATAACCGTTGGATCCCTCACCCGAAGTAATACCGAACCCGAGGCGGACCTGAGTGGAGTATCTCTGCTTACCGATGGATCGGCGGATGAGCGGGGGAAAACCCACGATTCACCGGGTTTTGATGAACAGGAACAATTGCAGGCATTGACCGATAGTCAGGCACTGTCTGTGGACGATGCATTAGCGAATAGCTCCGCTGATGGGGGGGACGTTTCTGCATTGACCGCATCTGCGACACCCCCATCTGCCACACCTGGGATTAGTGAAAAAATTGCAGAAGAGACCGTTGCGACGCTGACCGATGAGGGAGATAAGCAACCTGTTGATCTTGAGCAGGCAGAGACCGCTGGCAACCGGTCGCCAGAAGAGTCTGTCGCCGGATTAACCGATGTGGAAATTACCTCACCTCAGGATGATCTGGGAGCAGCGGCGACCAACATGGAACTTATGGAGTTAACCAGCAGTGAGGAAGGTGAAGGTGTTGCCGGTGTGCAGACGCCCATTCCTGACGGTGTCCCTGTCGAAGGGAGCACTGATTCTGTTGCGGCATTGACCGAAGTTGATCAGGAATTACCGACGCAAGCAGAAGCGGACCGGGAGAAGAGCGATCCGAGTTCCTTGACTCCCAAGAGTCAGTCACCGACGCAGGGGTTACCTGAGGCGGATGCGGGACAAGCTGGTGAAACAAGGGCAGTTTCGCCGGAATCCACTGCTCCGGTTGTAGCGATGAATGTCGCAGCGCTCACTCGACGCGCCCTGGCCGCAGAGTCGAGGGGGGATTATTTAGCGGCTTTGGCGGCGCTTGAGCCGGTCGGTGAAGATAACCTCGAAGTCGTGCTGTTCAGGGCTCGATTAACCGCCCGCCAGGGAAATTACGCTGAAAGTCTGGCGTTTTACGACAGTGTCGATGAGTTGGTTTTGGATGCGACCGACAGTTTCTGGCTGGGGTTTACCCGTTTTAATCTTGAACAGTGGCAGCCTGCTATTGCCGCATTAGCACGCGCTAGCGAACTCGACCCCACCGATGCTGTTACCGCACTGTATCTGGGGCTCGCGCAGCAGCAGGCGGGAGACTATCGGGGCAGTATTTCTGCTTTTCACCGCGCCAGAAAGCTACGTCCGGATATGCCGGAAATTGCCTTTAATACCGGTATTTCATGGTGGGCCCTCGGCGAGAAGATTCGGGCTGAAGGAGCCTTTCGCCACTTTATGCGGGTTACCGACAGTCAGCGGCGTTCCTATGCTGATCAGCGCCGCCGTGTTAGCCGCTTCTATCTGGGCGATTCCTGATAGCGGGTTTTCGTTAGTCTGATTCGTCGGTTCGATCATAGTTGGCGGTTACCTGGGTGTAGATCCCGCCGCGCACACTGAAATCCGCAGTCAATTGCATCCGCCGGGGCTGCTCGAGGAGGCCCAGGTGGTGGTGATCACCTGGCCGACGCGCCGCTGGCTCGGG
>JAYNPV010000049.1:12054-14344 GCA_038113925.1 Gammaproteobacteria bacterium
TTACCGCTTCATGAAAAGCGCCCTGGTCCCGGTACCAGCCGATGTAGAGTTTCAGCGCTTTTAGCTCCAGACAGAGTTGATCCGGCACATATTCAAGATGCAGTGTGGCAAAATCGGGTTGCCCGGTTTTTGGGCAAAGGCAGGTGAATTCTGGTGCTCGAATCTTGATGATATAGTCCCGCTCAGCGGAAGGGTTGGGGAAAGTTTCGAGCAGGTCAGTAGCGGATTGAATCATTTGATTTCCATAACAAGGTTAGGCGAACCCCATAAGTGGGGCGCCCATTCTAACCCCCGTTTAAACAACTTTGATCTTATGAACCGCTGCTTAATCCGGTTGGATTTACACGTTGGCGGGTCATGCGTCTAAAAAGCATCAAGCTTTCCGGGTTTAAGTCATTTGTGGACCCGACAACCCTGCCGTTGCGTAACAACCTGATCGGTGTGGTAGGGCCTAACGGTTGTGGTAAGTCTAATATCGTCGATGCCCTGCGTTGGGTGTTGGGTGAAAGCTCTGCCCGGCAACTACGTGGCGATGCCCTGGCGGACGTCATTTTTAGTGGATCAAGTGGCCGCAAACCGGTGGGGCAGGCATCCGTCGAGCTGGTTTTCGATAACAGTGACGGCTCACTGACCGGCAGCTACGGCCAGTACGGTGAAATATCGGTAAGGCGTCAGGCAACCCGGGATGGTCAGTCGGTTTATTTTCTCAATGGGGCGCGTTGCCGGCGACGCGATGTGACAGACCTGTTTCTGGGTACCGGTCTGGGTCCGCGCAGTTATGCCATCATCGAACAGGGCATGATTTCCCGATTGATTGAAGCGCGACCGGAAGAGTTGCGTAATTTTATCGAAGAGGCGGCGGGAATTTCCCGTTACAAGGAGCGCCGCCGTGAAACCGAAACCCGCATTGGCCACACTCGGGAAAATATGGACCGGGTGGCAGACCTTCAGGATGAGCTGGCGAAACGATTAATTACCCTGAAGCGCCAGGCCGAAACAGCGGAACGTTTTGCCAAACTCAAAGAGCGGCAACGCGAAATTGCCGGGCAGCTGTTTACCGTTGAGTTCGCCGCCCTCACCGAAGCAGCAGAAAAACAGCATCAGCTCACCGCCGCCGCTGAACTTGAACTTGAATCACTCACCGCCAAGTTGGTTGAACAGGAAAAAAGCCTTGAACAGCAGCGCCAACAACAGGCGACGGCAAACGCTTCTCTGGCTGAAGTACAACGCACCTATTACGAAGCCGGCGCGGAAATTGCTGGTCATGAACAGGCAGTAAGCAATGCCCGCGAAGCACTGCAGCGGCTGCAGCAAGTCAGCGAGCAGTTGCACACCCAGCAGCGGGAACTGGAGCAGCATCTTCAAGAAGATGCAGGCCAACGCGAGCAGATTGAGCAACAATTGGCGGAGGCAGAACCAGAGCTGGCACGCTTGAATGCAGAGGTTGACGCTCAGCAACAATCTCTTCAGGAACTCCAGGATCGACATCAGCAGATAACAGAAGTACGCGAGACCTGCCTCCGTGATCAGCGCGATGCAACCCGCAGGCGGGAGCAGGAATCCCAGTCAGTCAAACAATTGCAGCAGCGCCTGCAACGGTTGGCTGATGCCCATCAGCGATTACAACAGCAGATGCAGGCGTCTGCAGAGACCCAGGCGGAAGAGCAGATTGGTCAGCTCACTTCACGTATTGCCGCGTTGAACGATCAGTTGAAAACTCTGGACCAGGCCATTGATGTGATTGACCAGGGCCGCCAGTCCCGCAGTGAAAGCTGTCAACAGCTGGAAACCGAACTTGACCAGCGGCGCACGGCATTACAGGTACTCCGCGGTGAGCACTCCTCGCTGCAGGCTCTGCAGGATAACGCTCAGACTGATGTCAATTCCGGCAACGGCTGGTTACAAGAGCAGGGCCTGGATCAGCTATCACCGCTGTTTAACGAAATTCAGGTTGAGCCGAGTTGGCAGCAGGCTGTCGAGCGTGCCCTGGGTAACAGGCTTTCAGCACGGCTAGTGGAGTCGATGGCTGTGGCGGGAAAAGTCGATATACAGGCGGCTTCCGCCCTGGTGTTACTGGAACGAAACGAGCCACCCTCGTCAAAGAAGGCCGGGAAACCGAATCAGCAGTTATCGGCAAAGGGTCACTGTCCGCTGATCGATAAAATATCCAGCCAGCTTGATCTGGTCCCCCTGTTGACTGGCTATTACGCAATCGGGAACCTGCAACAGGCGCTTGAGTGTCGAAAACATCTTGAGGATGGCGAGTTGCTGGTCACTGCCGATGGGGTGC
>JAYNPV010000050.1:0-11559 GCA_038113925.1 Gammaproteobacteria bacterium
CTATTACTCCAGCCGTGGCAATTTGCTGCCGCGCACCCACGAAAATCTCTGCCGCCACATTCGCGATTTCGTGGTGCTTGAAATTGCCGGGCAGATCGTTGCCAGCGGTGCGCTGGAAGTCATGTCCGAAAACCTGGGCGAGATTCGCTCCATGGTGGTGGCCCCGGAGAAACAGCGCATGGGACTCGGCCAGCGGGTAGCGGAGGAATTAATCCGCCTGGCAGAGCTGATCGGTCTGCAACGCATAATGGTGTTGACCTACGTGCCTGATTTTTTTGGCCAGCTCGGATTTGAGCAGGTAGAGCGCGAGACCCTGCCGGAGAAGATCTGGCAGGTCTGCGTGAAGTGTTACAAATTTGATCGCTGCGATGAAATCGCGCTGATTCGGCATTTGTAAGCGCTGACAGGCTACGGCCAATACCCTTTACCGGTTATTTCGACCCCTGCTGACAATTGGCACAGATACCCTGAATATTCAGGCTGTGATCGGTAATTTGGAACCCGAACTGCCTGGCCACCTCAATCTGCAGCTGTTCAATCTCATCGTTACGGAATTCCTGGATATCCCCACAGCGGGTGCAGACCAGATGATCGTGATGATTGGCGTCATTGCCGCCGCCAAGTTCAAACAGTGAGCGATCACCTTCAAAGTGGTGGCGAATAACCAATCCGGCTGCCTCAAACTGCGTCAGTACCCGGTAAATGGTCGCCAGACCGACCTCTTCATTATCAATGAGCATCGCCTTGTAAATGTCTTCGGCGCTCAGGTGGCGCTCATCGCTATTCTGCAGAAACTCAAAAATTTTGATTCGCGGCAGCGTCGCCTTCAGTCCCATTTTGCGTAGTGCGGCACTAGAACTCATCACAGATACTCATGACAAAGAAGGGAGAATTCATTTAATTTCAAACCTAATCCTGCAAACTGGGCGCAGTTTATTAACTGACCTCTTGTCTCAACTAGACGTTTAGGTAGACTAGCAGAAACACCTAACCGGTTCTACGCCACTGCACTCAGCAGACTGCGTTAATCACCTGGCCATAATACCCTCTCATTCACTGAATCCTACCATCGTGCCAAGAATACAAACTCTGTTGCTGTGCCTGTTCGCCGTTGCCGTCGTCGGCTGTAATACCACGCTCCCGGACGCGCCCAGTCTGCCCAAACTCAAGGTTTATAAAATCGATGTCGCCCAGGGCAATATCATCGACGCCAACCAGTTGGCGCAGCTGGCGGTAGGCATGCCCAAACGTCACGTTAAGGTGCTGCTGGGCACCCCCCTGTTGCAGGACCCCTTCCACCCTGAACGCTGGGATTACATTTACAACCTGCAACCCGGCGGTGAAGCCCGTCAGCAGCGCCGGGTGAGCCTGTTCTTTGATGCTCAGGACCAGCTGCAGCGACTGGAGGGCGATGTCGTCGGCCAACTACGGCAAACCCCGTTACAGATCACCCGCGCCAAAACCACTGTCAGCGTACCCGCACTGGCAAAAACTGAAGAAACCGGGTTCTGGCGGGGCATCCGCAAACGTTTGCCATTCAGCGGGGATGAAAGCCCCAACAAACCTGTGCAGACCCTTGCCGTGCCGGCCGCACCCACCATCGCCACCGCGGTAGTGGAAGAAGAAAAAGTCGGTTTCTGGGGCGGCTTAAAACGACGCCTGCCATTTGTCGGTGGCGAGAAAGATAACCAATCTCCAACCCCTGAAGCCATCGCCACCACTGTTACCAAAGTGGATCACCCGACTCCCCAAACCACGGCGCTGACCTCACCGGCAATTCATGGCGAAAGTCTGCCAGTGCCCGGTGCAGCCACCACCGCACAGCCCCAGCCCACCCGTGGCGGAAAAATCTATCCAGCCACGCCGGCGCTCACCGCCGGAATGAGCCTCTCTGAAGTCAGCGGCGGCGACGATGTCACCCAGACTGGCGCAGAATCACCCCAGGAACTCGATGATAAATCAGGGCTGTTTGACGGCCTGTTAAGAAAAATCGGCGGATAAAAAAAACCGATGAATGTGGGGAAACATTCACCGGCGCAGTTGTCCGCTAAAGGGAGAAAGCGAACATACCATCAGAGGTTGCAATATAGACCGGCCATTGGGACGGTAAGTTCCCGACAATAAAAATAAAATTTCCCCCGACCGGCAATGGTAATCCCGCTCATTCACCGGTTTTCACCGGCTGATCCCGCCGATACTGCCCTACCCGCGCCGCTCAGTTGTCGGCGACCTGCTTTTCGCCGGCCGCTTTTTTTGCCGCCCGCTCGCGGCGCATCGCTTTTGGGTCCGCAATCAACGGCCGGTAGATTTCCACCCGATCGCCGTCGCGCAAAGGTTCATCAAGCCGCGCGATCTGCGCAAACACCCCGACCTGGTTTACCGATAAATCAATCTCTGGAAATTCCGCAAGAATTCCCGATCCTTCAATGGCCTGTTGCACCGTCACCGGTTCCGGTAATTCAACGGTCACCAGCCGCTGCTGATCGGGCAGCGCGTACACCACTTCAAGATGCACCGGCACACTCCTGCCCAGTCACCGACTGAGGCGCAGGGAGCACCTGCCGGGCACGGGTGGAAAATAGCTCGACCAGCGAATCAGCCACCTTTTCCAGAATGGGACCGGCGGTCACCTCCAGAATCCGCCCTGCCAGCGCAAACTCCAGTTCGAGCGTAACGCGGCAACCGGTCATGGTCGATGACTCAAGCGGATCAAACCGCCAATGACCCTCCAGTCGCCGAAACGGCCCTCTGACCAATTCGATATGAATTTCCCGTTTAGGCACCATACGATTACGCGTGGTAAATGATTTATGCAGCCCCTTAAGCGCCAAATCAAGGGTGGCCACCATTTCGGTCCCGCTGCTGCTATCCACCCGCGCGCCACGACACCAGGGCAGAAACTGCGGATAAGCGGGCACATCGTTCACCAGGTCATAGAGCTGATCCGCCGCATAGGGCAGCAGCGACGAGCGTTGCATCTTTCTCATCCTTGCGTCCTCACGCCAGCGCTTCGAGAATCGTGGTGACCATCACCGCCAGTACCGCCGCCGGCGCGACCACTCGAATCGACCATAACCAGAGGGTATAAACCGTATCGGGCAGATCGGCGTTGGACTCGCGCCGCACCGCCGGGGCCAGACGCCACCCGGCAAAAATGGCGATCGCCATCCCGCCAATCGGCAACATTAAATTACTGGTTAGAAAATCAATCAGGTCAAACATGGTCCTGCCGCCGCCCAGGGGCTGAAAATCTGCTGCCAGATTAAAAGAAATCACCGTGAGTATTCCGGTGGCCCAGGTAATCAGCCCCCCCACCAGCGCCGCTTTGGCGCGGCTCCAGCCAAAGCGTTCCATCGACCAGGCCACGGCGGGTTCGATCAACGAAATTGCCGAGCTCCAGGCCGCAAACAGCAGCAACACAAAAAATGCCGCGCCAACCAGTTGCCCCCCCGGCATCTGCGCAAAGGCATTGGGCAGAGTGACAAAAATCAGCCCGGGTCCCTGGCCCGGTTCAAGACCGTGGGTAAACACCAGCGGAAAAATCACCAGGCCGGCCAGTAGCGCTACACCCGTATCGGCCAGCGCCACCATTAATGAAGTGCGCGCCACCGAACTGCCCGGCGGCAGATAAGAGCCGTAAATCATAATCGCCCCCATGCCCAGCGAGAGGGTAAAAAAGGCCTGCCCCATCGCCACCAGAAACGTGCCTGCGGTCAATCTGGAAAAATCAGGGTTTAGCAAAAAAGCCGCCCCTTGGGCAAAGGCCGGGGTGGTCACCGCATAGATCAACAGCGCCACCAGCAGCAAAAACAGCCCCGGCATTAACAGGCCAATGGCTTTTTCCAGTCCCGCTTCCACCCCCCGCGCCACCACTACCATGGTGACCAGCATAAACAGCGTATGCCATCCCATTAAAGTCCAGGGTGAAGCCAGCAGGCCGTTAAACAGCCCACTGATATCCGCCGGGCTAGCGCCATTGAACGCACCGGTGGCGGCATTGCCGATATAGGCCATGGTCCAGCCGGCGATCACGCTGTAATAGGAAAGGATAAGAAAGCCGGCAAGCACGCCAGAAAAGCCAATCACCCCCCAGCTTTTATTGACCCCCGCCTGCGCGGCAAGATCCGCCATGGTGTGAATCGGATCACGCTTGCCCAGGTACCCGAGCAACACTTCGGCAATGAGCACCGGCAAGGTAATAAAAACCACGCAAAACAGATAGAGCAGCACAAAAGCACCGCCACCATTTTCACCCGCTATGTAAGGGAACTTCCAGATATTCCCCAGACCCACCGCCGAGCCGGTGGCTGCCATCACAAAGGCCCAACGCGACGACCACTGCCCGTGTGGAGAGGCTTGTAAACTCATGTTCTATCCTGAAAAACCGTTCCGAGTCGGAAAACCATAATTTATCGCCATAATTGGAAATGGCTCAGCGCAAAAAGATAACACGGATAACCGGGATCACTGCCGTGGCAAGGGGTTGGGCGCTACAATACCCGGCCGGCGATCAGGTGCCAGCCAGCATCCCGGTCGGGTTATTCCATTTACCGCAGCATTTGAGCCCTCCCAGTGAGTAAGAAAAAACCGAAAACGCCGGATAACCGCATCGCCGTTAATCGCCGCGCCCGACACGACTACTTTATTGAAGAGACCTACGAGGCCGGCCTCGTCCTGCAGGGGTGGGAAGTCAAAAGCCTGCGCAGCGGTCATGCCCAGCTTTCCGAAAGCTACGTAGTCATTCGCAACGGCGAGGCCTGGCTGCTCGGCTCACACATTCCGCCGCTTGCCAGCGCCTCGACTCACGTTAACCCGGACCCGGTGCGCACCCGCAAGCTGCTGCTGCACGCCCGTGAATTAAGCCAGCTCATCGGCCTGGTAGAGCGCCGAGGCTACACCCTGGTACCCCTCGACCTGCACTGGAAACGCGGCAACGCCAAACTCACCCTAGGGCTGGCCAAAGGCAAACAGAAACACGACAAACGCCAGGACGAAAAAAAGCAGGACTGGAAGCGCGAGAAAAGCCGCATTCTTAAATCAGCCAACCGTTAATCGCGCAAATCCACTCAAAGCACCTATAATCTGCCGCTGACGCTGTCAGCGTTTTATTGATGGCCAGGCTCATCCCGGTGAACCTGGCCCCCTGAAAAGGGTCATAAGCTGCAGAGATTTTTAATTAACCACTCAACCAAAGGGGGCGACACGGCATTCGACGTGGGTTGCGAAACCTGATGTGCATGTCGAGGTGCAGAGTACCTCGTAAATCCATCTGCAAACTTTTAGTTGCCAACGACGACAACTACGCACTCGCCGCCTAAGAAACGGTAGATTGCCATCTGACTGGAGCCGTGCTTATGCGTCCAGGTTTCAACCGCCCGAGGTGTTAAAACCGACGGTGGTGGCGAAACACTCAGGTGTCACTTCTCATAAGATCGCGATGAAGCTTGTTCGGGGTGGATTCGTTAAAAACTAACCGGAATCGCCGTAGTGCGCGCCACGTTCGCCGGGCAGTACGCGGTTAAATATAATAGGTGAACTAAACATGTAGAGCTGAAGGCAGAGGACTTACGGACGCGGGTTCGACTCCCGCCGCCTCCACCATCTTGTAAAAAGCCCTAATGAGCCCTCACCAGCCATTAGGGCTTTTTATTACCCCACACTTTACTATCAGGAAATTCGGGCTGATGCGGAAACTTGTGTACTAACTCACCCTCAAACCGCTTCAAACTTACTCTTTCTTAAGCAACTGGCCTCATATTCCAGTATATCTCCTCGCCTGTATCTGACCTGGCCGCCTGGTTTCACATAAATCGGGCCACAAAATATCAGGAATATTTTGTAACGCTTTTGCGCCCAAAGGGGCAAAGCCAGGGATGGCTTTGAGTACATTCCTCCGGCCACCATCACTCCAGTGTCGCTTAGCTTACCTGCCATCGCTCTTGTGCATCCATGCACGTGAACGATTACATAGTTCTCTTTGCGTCACAGGTGCTTGATATTCAGTCATATCGATTCTCCAGTATATTTTAGTTGAAACAGTCCCATTTTGGGACTATCATTAACTTTATGAGAATCATTGCCTTATCGACACTGAAAGCTTTCTGGGAAAAACATCCGGAGTACTTGGATGCTAAAGAGCCAACGCTCGCCTGGTATCGGCATGCCTTAGCGGCTGATTGGAGCGCACCTGCCGATGTTAAACAGGATTTCAGAAATGCCAGCATCCTCAAAGATGGGCGTGTGGTTTTCAATATTGCGGGTAACAAGTACCGTTTGGTCGTATGGATCAACTATGCCTATCGCGTGGCCTACATCCGGTTTATCGGCACCCATGCACAGTACAACAAAATTGACGTACAAACTATTTAATTGCCCCACTGGTAGAAAAGAGAGGTAAAAATTATGGACATCAAACCTGTTAAAAATGATGCCGACTACCGAGCGGCATTAAAAGAAATTGAAAGCCTGATGATGGCAGGTCCTGACACACCCGAAGGTGAAAAGCTGGATGTCATGGTCACGCTTGTCGAAGCTTATGAAGCCAAGCATTTCCCTATGGATCTGCCTGATCCTGTTGAGGCCATCAAATTCGAGATGGAGCGTAAAGGTTTAACAGTGAAAGACCTTGAGCCCATGATTGGTAAAAGCAACCGGGTCTATGAGATTCTCAATCGCAGACGCTCGCTTACACTGAAAATGATCAGGAACCTGCATGAAGGCTTGGGTATTCCGGCAGAGTCTCTGATCAAACCGCCGCAAGAACACGCTTAAACAGGTACTTCCACCATCCCTGGTGGTCGCAAACCGAAAATTGCGTCCTACATTTCCGGTACTTCCACCATCCCTGGTGGTCGCAAACCGAAAATTGCGTCCTGCATTTCCGGTACTTCCACCATCCCTGGTGGTCGTTTGTCGCGAGGAGGCAGACGGCGCTGCGGTGACGCCTGCGCACGAAGGGGGTAAACCAAGAGTGGCTTATAGTAGACACTCCCCGCGCCTCTCCCTATCTCACAAGGCCACGACCCTTAACCAACCGCCTCGAATATAACCCGGGTAATTAGCATATGTACTCCGGTTTTGCAGAGCCAAAACCGCTCTCGGCTCAGTGCTCTCGGGCCAACCGTCCTGTTACCGCCAGGCGCTGCGCCCCGGTTGTGGGGGAGAAATAGGTGTACAGGGTGGGTACGCAGAACAGGGTGAAGAAGGTCGAGGTGAAAAGGCCACCGATAATCACCAGCGCCATAGGTTTGAACATTGTTGAATCGCCCAATGCCAGGGGACTGAGCCCCATGATGGTGGTGATGGATGTAAGTAAAATCGGCATGAAACGGTTGCGCGCCGCCTCCACGGCGATCTCCATATTAGAAGCATGGGTGTTCTGTCGCGCGAGCACGTTGCCCCGATCCACCAGCAGGATGGCGTTGTTGACCACTATCCCCATCAGGCTGGTGAGCCCGATAAAAGCAGCGAAGGAGAGCGCCTGACCGGTGAGGAACAGAATCAGGAAGGCACCGATACTGCATAGCGGCACCGCAGCGAACACGATCATCGGCTGGACGAATGATTTGAACTGAAGAATAAAAATGCAGAAAATCGCTACCGCTACCCAGCCGGTGTAAAGGCCGATCCCACCGAAAGTTTCAGCGGTTCTGTCGCGCTCACTTTCGTAGTCGACGACTATATCCGACGGCAGAGCGGATGCGTTCACCACCTCGGCCACCCGTTGGCGCAGAAGGTTCACGTCGATCCCAGGCAGGGCGTAAAGATCAATGTCCAGTTTAGCCTGAAACATCTCGTGGTCGATGTCGTACTGGCTTTCGGCAAAGCGGTACCCGGCCAATTGGCTGAGGGGGATCGGCCGCCCCGCCTGGGAGACCGCCGTCAGGCGATCAAAAACCCGCAGCGGCGCTTCTGGACCCTCGGCGGCGCGGAGCACGATGTCGTATTCCTCGCCCTCCTGGTCGCGAAACTCGTCGACCTTCAGGCCATGGCTGATCAGCATAAACACCGGATCGATGGCACTTTTGGAAACACCAAGGGTCTGGGTGCGTAATCGGTCATGGCGCACAGCCAGAGAGTAATATTCTGTCACCGCAGGATTGACAACACTGAGCACGCCCTCGATGTCACGCAGCTTGGGGTCCAGCTCCCTGCCCAACTCCCGTAATTGACTGATGGTAGCTCCCATCAGGGTTACTGTCGTATCCACGTCGGTGTCGGAGCCGATCAGGATCGGCGACGCATTGATGCTGGCGTAGGGCGTAAGACGATGCAGTTTCAGGTTCAGTTCGTCAGTCAGGTGCTGCAACCGCGGCCCGTCGTGGAAATCCACCTCCACCAGCAGCGACGCGTCCGTCCGACGTTGCCCGACCTGCAAAACCCCCATTGCAATGCGGGGAAAATTACCGCCCTGGACCGTGGTCACTCTGACCACCTCGGGATACCCGCGAACCAGCGTCTCTATCTGGCCGGTCAGGTCGGCCATAAAGGTTTCGGAACTGTTCTCTGTTGCTTCGACGGTGATGGTAAAAAAGGGGTCATCGCTGGTGGGAAAGACGATTCGCGGCACCTGCCCGGCGCACCACACGGCGACGGAGAACGCGCCTATCACGACCAGCAAGAGCAGCCACCAGCGCTCCACCGCCCGCTGCAGCAGATTGACGAACACCTTATCCCGGAACGGAATCAGCGCGTTGAGAAAACTCGGCGGTGACGGCAACCGACGGACCCGGTTCAGCACCCGCGCCAGCGCACTGTCGCCGCTTAATTCCGGAAACAGGTGAATCCGGTTGACTGTACCGAACCTGGCTACCGACAGGGTGGTCGCGCTCACCGCAACGAATAGCGACGCCGCCAGGCAGAGCCAAATGGTCGCCGCCAGACTGCGCATAAACAGACCCGTTTCCGAGGTCAACAGGTAGATAGGTAGAAACGCCAGCGCCGTGGTCAGCGTCGAACTCAACAGCGGACTGATGACCGATCCGGTCCCTTCCACCGCCGCCTCCCGACTACTGTAGTTCTGGTAATGGATTAACTTATAGGCGTTTTCGGTGACCACGATACCGTTGTCAACAATCAGGCCGAGAGCGATGATGAACCCGGCGATGGATATCTGCTGCAAACCAAAGCCGGTCAGTGACAGCAGTACCAGTGAAACGCCAAGGGAGAGCGGCAGCATGATGCCGATAGCAAAGGTGGAACGGTAGCCGACCGAAAACAGCAGCACCACGCAGAGGATAACGATACCCTGCGCCACGTTCAGCAGGAGGTCGGAAAGGCTGCGGCGGACCCCCGCCTCGACGTTAAAGAGCCGTTCCAGGCTTACCCCGTCCGGCAGACGCGAAGAGAAACCTGCGGCGATCTGCTCCACCTGACTGCGCACCAGCAGTACGTTGGCGTCATCACGAGTTTTTGCGGATACGAGCGTGGCCAGCTTGCCATTGACCCGGTGCAGCACTGGATCCGGCTTATACTGCTCGCGCACCTCGGCAATATCGGACAAACGAATGCTCTTACCGCGACCGGTCAACAGCGGGGTCGCGGCGACATCAGCAACACTCTGGTAACTGCTGCCCGGCGGCAACACCCAGAGCGATTGATGGCCAAATTCGAGGGTACCGACCGGCAGGTAGCGGTTCTCGCTCTCCATCGCCGCGGTGACGGCATCCAGTGATACGCCGTACTGGTTCATCCGGTCCATGTCGAGCCAGGCCACCACCTCGCGGTCCGACTTCTCTACAGTGACATCCTGCAGGTAGGGATTGCGTCGCAGTTCCGCCTTGAAGCGGCTGGCCCACTGCAGCCTTTCCCGCTCGGTTAGTTGGGGGGCTACCACGGCGTAGACGAACGCCACCAGCAAATCGCTGGGACTCTGTTTTTCTACGCTGGTTTCCAGGTCGTCGGGCAACTCCTCTTGCAGCTTATTGAGCTTGGAGGTCACCTCCAGATACTTGTCGGTGATGTCAACACCGTAAAAGAACTTAACGCGGATTACCGCTCGATTCTGAAAGATACTGGTCTGGAACTCGTCCAGATCCCCCAGACTCTGCAGCTCGTCCTCCACCTCGAAAATCACCCGGTTCTCGATCTCGGCAGGCGAGGCACCGGGCAGGGTCAGGGTGACCACCAGGGTGGGCAGCTGGACCGTGGGAAGATTGGACACCTTGAGCGCCGGCACCGAGGAGCCGCCAATGGCCAGAATGGCCAGGGCGGCCATCATGCTGAACAGCCGATTCTCGACGATGAAGGCGATCACCGCCCTCATTGGACGATCTCGATACGGCCCCCATCGACCAGGTTGCGCCCGAACGAGATGACCTGCGGGTAATCCAAACCCTCCGCCAGTATCGCCCGCCCACTGCGCACGTCCAGCACTGTTACCGCTACCCGTGCCGCCCGGTTTCCAGCATCGATTGGCACAAACACATGGCCGGCATCCCCGCGCATGCTGCGCAGCGACTCAAGCGGAATGGTGGTACGGGTTTGCGAGGTTGACCCGTAGAGGGTGACCTTTGCCAACATGCCTGGTTTGAGCGGCCTGCCAGGGTTCACGGTCACTTCCAGACGATAGAGACCATCCGACTGGTCTGCCTCCTGCCCAACCATGGAGATCCGCCCTTCGAACCGCTCATCCGGGTAGGGAGCGAACTCGACCTCGACCTGGTCGCCCTCGCTGACCAGCAGTATCTGCCGCGCCGTCAGGTTATCGATCTCCACCAACCAGGGGCGATCGGCGCGCTGCAGCGCAAAAATGGGCGTGCCGGCATCGACCGTTCCCGGATGTTCGAAATATTTGACCCCGATCACCCCGTCCACCGGAGCGTGTAACCGGCACCGCTCCAGATTGATTCGTGCCTGATCGTGATTGACCTGCGCCTGCTTGCGCAGTTTCAGCGCCAGGTCGTGCTCATCGGCAGAGGTCTTGTCTTCCTCGAATAGCGCCTTGATACGCTGGTAGTGGCTCTGGGCCTGATCCAGCAGCGCTTCGCTGTCGCGCACTTGGTCGCGGGCGTCTATCTCCTCAAGCCTTGCCAGCAGTTGACCCTTGCCGATCTGGTCCCCCTCCTCGGCAAGAATCTCGATCAGTCGTCCCGGAATCTTGAACGACAGAGCTTGCGTCTTCACCGAAACGTGACCCGCCGAAACAAAGCTGCTGCGTACCTGCTCTGTCTCAACCGGTACCGTGCGTACCGGGGTAGCGCGATCCTCAGCCAGCGCCAATGGTGGGCACAAGGTCAACAGTACCAGCAATAACGGCGCAAGCCTTCGCAGTACCGCCGCCGCAGCACACTGAATCGTCATGGTTTCTCCCCGCCCCCTCATCTCCACCGACACGCACCGGGATAGTTAGAAGGTATAACGCACACTCTCTCCCGCCTGCCGATGCATCATACCCAAAAATTTCTGAATTTTTTATTGCCTGAGCCGCTAATTTTCGCTTCACAGCGAGTAAAACCGACTCTATTTTTGCCGATCTGTCCGAAAAATACCCGGCGAATCGTTCGGGCAGCGTGGGCAAACGTTAGATTGATGTGCTCGCACGGGCGGTAACCATCATTC
>JAYNPV010000050.1:11569-12071 GCA_038113925.1 Gammaproteobacteria bacterium
GATAACTACATAGTCGCAACCTACTCGACGCTGGTGCAGGATGAGAACATCAACGACCCGTCCCGTGGCTTTCATGGCGGCATCATCATGACCCCGCGCGGCATTCACCTGCCGCTGTTCCCGAATGAGCTGGACTCGGAAGGCTGGGGTGAAGAGTTTGCTGATGTTATTGCCAATCACCCCAACGCTGCGGCGGCGGTGGCGCTGGCCGGTGACCTGCCGGTGGCGGATATCCGCATTACCCTGCACCCCACCGAAAAAGACCAGCACGGCCTGCCGATTCCGCACATCCGCAAGGTCTATCACGACAACGGCAATGCGCTGTTGAGCTACGGCTTTAAACGACTCACGGAGATGTTTCAGTCACTAGGCGCGGGCAAGGTTTAAACCCGCCAGGGCAGTTCGGCGCTGCACAACCTGGGCACCTGTCGCCAGAGTCAGACACCGGATGACGGCGTCTGTAACAGCTTCGGTCAGAGTCACGATGTAAATAATCTGTTTG
>JAYNPV010000050.1:12081-13038 GCA_038113925.1 Gammaproteobacteria bacterium
TCGCGCCTGCTCTCGGGATGCGGGTGCAATTTCCGGGCTAGAATAACCACCCTCACATCAAACAGACCTTCGGGGAACCTACTCGTGCAAAAACCCTCTCGCCGTCAGCTGTTGTTGGGGGCTGGAATTGCCAGTTCCCTGTTGATAGTCCTGCTTATCGCCCTGCCACTGGTAAGCGCCCATTATCTGGAACAATGGTTACGCCAGCAGGGGGCCGCCAACGCTACCGTGGAAGATATCAATTTCAACCCTTTTACCGGTAAGGCGGCAGTTACCGGGCTGATTGCTGATGGCAAAAACGGCGAGCGTCTGCAGGTCGATCTGGCAGAGATTAATCTGCGCTGGTGGCCGCTGGCCTCCCGGCGTATCTATATTGAAGCGATAGTCATATCCGGAGTGCGAGGCGATATTATTTCTGCCGACAACGGGGAAATGCTAATCGGCGGGCTGGTGTTTCCGCCACCGGAGCCTTCTCCGGAAATCAATGATGATGCCAGTGAACTTCAGCCGCCATGGGGCTTTGGGTCCGAATCTTTGCAGCTGGATCAGATTAATCTAAGTTATCGCGATGGCACGCTTGATACCCGACTCGACATCCATACCCTGAGCCTGGGCAGTCACTTCTCGTGGCAGAAGAGCCATCGCATGGATCTGGTAATGGAGGCGGCCATCAACGATGCACCGCTTACCATCGGTGGCGACGCTGCAGCCTGGGCCAACAGCCCAGATTTCAGTGGCAGTCTCCGTTTCGCAGATCTGTCCCTCGATGGTTTTGAAGCCCTGTTGGTCAAGGTGAGCCCGTTGCAGAAGATCAGGGGCCTCCTGGGAATGGATCTGGAATTTCATGGCCACTATACCGAGGATGGCAAACTCGAGCTGACAGTCACCGGTCCCATGACCCTTGCCAACAGCGCACTGGCGATGGATACCCTGGACTTCAGCCAACAACAACTGCAC
>JAYNPV010000050.1:13048-13924 GCA_038113925.1 Gammaproteobacteria bacterium
GACTTTAGCGACACTGCAGCCAGCGAATCTGCGCAGCAGATAGAGGCCCTGGTCGATCATCTGCGCTGGCAAGGCAAGGTCGAATTCTCCCCCGCAATTGAGGCGACCCAACCCCCGGCCCTGGTCGGCAACATGGCCCTTGCCGTGACCGGCTTGTCGCTGAACCATACCGGCATGGAATCAACGCTGATCGGCGTTGAGCAACTGGCTGCCAATGAGTTCGCCCTTACCGCCCTGACGACCTTAAGCTTGGCCAGTCTGCAGATCGATGGGCTGCAACTGCTCGGCACAATGGCTGGCTCCGAAGCGGACGCCCGCCTCCCCAACCATAAGGTGGTTACCGTCAATCAGCTACGCGGCCAGCGTCTGGAGATAGCAGACCAGCGGGTCCGGTTGGCATCGCTTGAAATTTCTGAGCCCGTGGTTTCGCTGGTGCGCAATGCCGATGGGCAGCTGGCTGGCATCGCCGCAATGCAACAGACATTGAACAATCAACCCGGAAATGAACCGCAGGGCGCTGAACAGCTTGCCCCCCCGCCGGACCCGGACGCGGCCACCGATGAAAGCCTGATATTCAGTCTTGATAAGCTCAAATTAAATGGCAGTCAGTGGCTCAGTTTTCAGGACCAGGCTATCGATCCACCCGCCGGTTTTAAGCTGAAGCAAATCGACCTGCAAGTGGAGGGAGTGACTACCCTCCCCGGCGAACTGATGACGGTCGCACTGAGTACGGGTGATGACACTATGCAGGTTGAAGTGACAGGCTCGGTGGGCCTGCCTGCGCCCCACCTGGCTGCCGAGCTGGACATCCAGCTGAAATCGCTGGATCTGCCGCCGCTGTCTCCCTATCTGTCCGGCTATGACCTGTTTCGGGGA
>JAYNPV010000051.1:0-866 GCA_038113925.1 Gammaproteobacteria bacterium
TTCCCATGGCTATGCACACTCCAGGGTCTCATCCCCGCCTTCATCCCGTTCAATCAGGCCACCTTCGTCGCCGCCTTCATCGCCATCGTCAGCGCCCGCAATTTCCTCTTCCTCTTCGTCATCTTCATCGTCGTTGGGGTCGCCTCCCGAGTCGACAAGATCATCCACCGAGTCAATGGTATCGACGATTTCCTGCAGTTGATCGGTTACCGGTGCCAGCGAGAGCAGCGCCACCAGCCCCGTGGAGATAACCTGATCCAAACCGGTAATATTGCCATTCTGGTTGACGAACAGCATGTTCTTGCTACCGACATCAATCGCTCCCAACTCGCCGATGTTGATGTCACCCAGATGGAAGCTCGCCCCTACCGCAATGGTGGTGCCGCTGAACACGGAAAAATGCTCAAGGTTACCGAAGTTGACCTGCTGTAATTCAGCGAACTGATCTTCTACCCCGATGGTCAGGGTCGGGTCAGCAGGTAACAGCTGCACCAGCACGTTTTGCGGCGTATTCACCGAGCCGGTGAAGGAGACGCTATTGGCCTCTACCCAGAGGTAGTGGCCGCTCATGTCCAGATTGCCCAGGTTGACCGAATTGCCGGCCAGAAACAGGGCATTGGGGTTATCGCTGGGTACGGTAATGCCATTGGCTTTCAAGAAGTCGGTGACCAGGGGGTCGCCCGGCAGGCGGCTGGCATCGCTATTGGAACCGACAAAAATATCCGAGAGTGACAAATCGATATTGTTGCCGGCGAATACGCCGATCATGCCGCCATCGAGGGTGGCTGGACCGTTGAGTACGTCATTTCCGGCAGCGAGGAATATCCCTTCGGTGCCGGTGATGGTTACGTTATCGAGCAGAATAT
>JAYNPV010000051.1:876-13848 GCA_038113925.1 Gammaproteobacteria bacterium
GATTACGGTGGAAGCCAGGTCAAGATTACCGTTGGCACCGAGGAACAGAGAATTAACTGGGTCAATAATTGATTCACTGGTGGCCAGGTCGCCCCCGGTGGTAACGGCCAGGTTGTTACTGATAGACCCCATATTGCCGAATAGGGCCGCAGCAGAGGCCGTGTTATCCACCGTTGCGTTGGCATAGTGGAAAATATCCAGCCGGCCAGTATTGGTGTTGGCCGACAAGGTACCGTTACCGGCACCGCCACCGGCGCTGCCATCAAAAATAATTTGAGCGCTTGTATCGGGATTGGTCGCCGCTACTGAAATCAGGCCGTTGGCGGTTAGGTCATTGGCGTAGCCTTTGAAAATAACATTATCATCAAACCCTGCGCCGCCAACGGTATTCAGCGTTACCGGGCCACTGAACTGCAACAAGCCAGGGGTGGAAAATTCTGCAAAAACGTTGGCATCGTCAAATGAGGCCAACCCCGCAGACGCGAGCATAGTAACCGCACCGTTCACAGTGATGTTGCCGCTACTGGTATCCACCCGCAGGTCTGCGTCGGCATTGCCACTGGCGGTGTCGCCGATGGCGGTAACCGTCAATGCGCCGGTGGTGATGTTGTTCTGGGCAAGTAGCTCTACCTGGACGTCGGCGTCATCAGCAGGTGCGCTTCCGGTGGCAGTCAAATTGCCCACGGTCAGATTAGCCAGATCGGACTCGATGCGTATATCGATATCCACGGAGCCGGATCCCCCCGCCGTGCCAATTGCCACTACATTACCTACCGTGGCATTGCCCGAGGTTGCATCGACAATAATGTCAACAGAGTTCTCCGAATTGCCACCGATCGCACTGGCGGTGAGATTGCCGACAGCAATAGTTCCGCCCATCAGATTGATATCGCCACTGGCGCTGCCGGAATTGAGTATCGAACCGGCGGCAACCAGATTGCCACCGGTGATGGACCCATTCACAGCATTGATATTTATCGCCGCATCGCCATCGCCATAAGAAGCCTGGGCGGTGGCAGTGGCAGAGGCCACAGCAACATTGCCGTTACTTGCATCGAGGTTGATCATTGCATTTGCAGATGAAGATGCAGCGGCGCTGGCATTGAGATTGCCAACGGTTATGCCATTGTCGGCATCCAGGTCAATATTCAGATGACCCTGACCAGAATTACCAGTGACATTACCACTGACATTGCCTAGGGTGAGGGTGCCGGGTATGGGCACGATATTTTGACCGACCTCAATACTGCCGGTTGCCTGGCCACCGCTGGCATTGACGGCAAGATCGCCAACGTTGGCGTTACCGGCAGCAGTGTCTACATGGACCCGGGCGAGGGCCGTGCCGGCGCCATTCTCGACCGCATCGGCCTGCAGATTACCGCCACCGGTAATACCCGTGCCGGCGTCAACATCAACAAAGGCGCTGGCAAAGGAACCGGCAGAGGCCAGGGTAATCAGATCGGCAGCGAAATTAACCGTGCCCCCGGTACCACGGACCTTGCCGGTAGCAAACGCTGACCCGGTGGCAGTAATGGCGCTATTGGTTAGCGTGGTCGCCCCATCAACGGTCACACCCCCCTGTTCAGAGATAATCTCCAGTGTGGCAGATCGAGTACCGGGACCGGCGGCGCCAAAATCGGCCACTGTCGCGCTTATATTGGCCCCCGTGACATTGACTGAGCCACTATTGGCACCAACATGTTCATGGATATGTGCCAGCGCAGTCGCGGCGCCTGCGCCTTGAGCCGAGGCGATTACGGTCCCGGCAACATTTACCTGGTCATCGGCGCTTAGCTCCACGGTTGCGTTGGTGGCATTGGTACCGCCGGTGGCATCGGCCTTGGCGGTATGGGCGGCTGCTTGAGTTAAATCGCCGCCAAGCGCTTCGGCATGCACCAGCGCGCTGCCGCCGATCGGCGTGGTGGACCCGCCGTCGGAGACATTGGCCAGTACCGTGCCGGTATTGAGAAAGATGTCCGCACTGCCTGCACCAATAATGTTAACTGTGGCATCAAACGGGAATGGACCGCCAGCGCCCTGGGCTTTAGCAACCGCAGAAATATCGTTATTGATATTAACCGCGCCACCACTGGCACCGCCTTCCAGATCGATGACGACAGAGACACCCGAACTACCGGTCCCCTCGGCGAGGATGGCTTCATTGACCGTCAGACTGCCGAGGGCTTCGATATCAACCAGTACATTCGGCGTCACGCCGTTATCGGTGACGTTGATCGGCGTGTCGATAATGATATCGCTACTGGCAAACATGGTCAGACTGGCAGCACTGATCGCTGCGCTGATATTAAAGCCTGCCGCCTTGATAGCGATGCTGCCGGTCGAAGTGATCTGCACAAAAGGCGCATCGGTGGTAATGACGCCACCAACATCCAGATTCAGGCCGGCTACATTCAGAGAGGTGAGACTGCTGCTACTCCCTAAATTTAGGCCGCCGGCAAGCTGCATGGTCAGGTTCTGACCGGTTACAGAGGCCGGGTCGAGCTGGAAGATTCCCGCAAAACTATTGGTCAGAAACGCCTGGTCAAGCGGGCCCAGATCAACATCTTCTATATCTACGCGAATCGGGTTGGCCGAGCTGCCAAATACGGCCGTCGAGGAGCCACCCGAGGTGTTGAGTGCCAACCGGTTGGCGGTGAGAGTATTAGAGCCCGCCGACGGATTAGTTACCGTACCCGAGGCATCCAGTAATATCTCTTCGGTGAGGCCGCCCGGGCCGCTAGCGTCAGCGGTGACATCCGCTGCCAGATCCATGTCCGTTGCGGTGAAATGCACCTGCGCAAAGGCGGCTCCGGTACTGGCCACCGCCACGGCGTCGACGGTGTCATTCACCGTTAACAGGCCAGCGGCGGTTATATCCACGGTCGCATTGCCGGTGCCATGGCCCTGTTCGCGCACCAGGACCGGACCATTGAGAGTCACATCACTGCCCGCGTCTATCTGTAGCATGGCTCCGCCGGAAGAGACGGAGCTGGAGAGTACATTGGTGGTCTGCAGGGTGACGCTACCGCCGGCAATAATATCGATACTGGCAAAGACGCCGTCGGTGACATTCAGCGTGCCATTGGCTACCGTAAAATCATTGGCCGCGGTGATTTTCAGCCGTTGATCGGTGCCGCCATAGGGGTTGGCTTTGTCAATATCGCCGGCCACATCCAGGGTCAGGCTGCCAACATTGACGTCTCTGCCGGGTCCGGTGGCGTCAATAATATTCAGATCACCGCCGGCGATGAAGGTGACGTTGCCAGTACCGGCACCGCCGTTGTAATTGATCCCCGAGCTAACATCATAGCTGGCACCAAAGCCCAAATTGACACTAGTGGTAACCGTGCTGTTATCGATGGTGGCGCTGGCGAGGTTGGCCCCGATACCGACTTCGTCGACGCTGGTGGCAAGGTCAAACACCGCAGTATTGACTCCGCCGGGGAAGGTGCTGCCCCCGGATGACGTATAGGAGGGGTTCACCAGCAGGCGATCAGCCACGATTAACCCTGCGCCCGATGTGATTACATCGCCGCCGGCCTCAATCTGGACTGCTTCTGAGGCGCCGCCGCCACTGGCCGATGCGCTGACTGTGTTAGTGATATCAATCTCTACCGGTCCGCCGGCGGCTCCTAGAAATCCGGCGGTAATCTCAACTCCGGCGAAATTATTGCTTGCGCTGGTATCAGCGCCGACAGTCTGAGCCAGCACAGGCGCGTTGATACTCACCGCCCCCCCTAGGGCTTCTATATTCACGTCTGCATCGGCTATCTGATTGGATGTTCCACCGTTGGCCACTTCGACAGCGCGTGCGGTGATGCCAGTGCCGTTGATAACGATGTCACCACCGCCATCGATGGAGCCGCCGAACGGTTGATTCTCTACCGCAAAGAGCTCGACCTCGGCAGTAGCCGTGTCATCCGCCGATGCCGATGCAAGTACCGAGGCCCCGGCATTGATATTGAGGTTGCCGCCGCCGTGGTAGGAAGCAGAACCGCTGGGGCCGCTAATAAAACCGGTCATCAGCTCGACGCGGGCCCTGGCATCAAGGGCAGTGTCACCGAGGCCCAGGCCATAAAGCGCTTCTACCGCACCGTTAATGTCCAGGTCGTCGGTGCGGGACTGTACGTGGATATGGGCCCCCGCCGGGGCACCGCTGCCGGTGCCACCAAGGACATTTTCTGCAATATGACCATCAGCCATGGCGATGAGGTCACCGTCGATGGCAACAGCCTCTTCACCGACCACGTTGATCGCCGCACCGGCGCGGGAGGTGGGGATGGAGAAAGAACCATAGCCGGACGACGCTGATAACCCCGTGGCCTGCGCATCGGCAGTGACCGATATGCCACCACTGTGGGTAGCCCCGGAGTTGAAGCTTATGCCACCGCTGTTTTGAGTGGTGACGAGGGCTTCGGCGCGTGCGATGGCTTCGGGCGTGCCACCGAATGAACTGGCGTTGGCACCATTGAATGCGGTTGCCTCGACCTCAAGGTTGGCATTGTTAAAACTGACACTGCCGTTGGTGGCGCTGATATCGGCCACCGCATCGGCAGTGACACTGGTAGAGGGGGAGCCAAAACTGAAACTTGCATCCGCCTCGGCACGGATAATGCCGTCTTGGATGACGACATTGCCATTGGTGGCAGTCATGTTGATATCGGCGACGGCATTTCTTGGTGAGCCGCCCGAGGAAGTGTTTACGTCAGCGGTAACCGTAATATCACCCGTATGGGTGATGTTGGCACCCTGGTAGGTTAGCTGGGCGACATCGGTGGTACCGCCAGAAGCGGTTCCGCTGGCAGAATTGGTGTGATTAACGGTGAGGTCCGCAAATACCGTGAGATCACCTGCGTTAGCGTCAAGATCAACACTGGCAGCGCCTGATCCGCCAATAGTGGTTTTGCTCACGCTGATGGTCACCGGTGCGCCGCTACTGCCGATCTGCACGCCATTACCGTTCACAGAGAGGAAGGCGTTAACAGACCCGGAGCCGCCGCCTGACTGGGATATTAAAACAGTTACATCATCGACCAGGGTCACACTGCCTGTTGCTGCAATATTTACCGAGGCACTTCCAGAAAAACTGGCGCTGCCGCTGGCGACAATCGGACCGTTAACCGCCACGTTACCACCCGCATTTACCGTAAACTGCGCGCCTTCTCCGCCGGTAATATCGACACCACCCAGCGAAACGTGATTGGTCGCAGAAATACTAATTGAATTAAATGTGCCACTACTTACCGAGAGATCACCGGCGACAGTGACACTGGCACCAGTGATAGTGACATTACTGAATGATTCCCCAAAGAGTCCATCGGCAGCCGTAAGGTGGATATCGCCGCTGCTGGCATCGATAGACGCCAGTCCGGTTATGGAGCCTGCTGTCGTTCCTGCCTGGGCGGTAAAGTTGCCACCGACTTGAATAGTGTTGCCGTTGAGGTGGATCGATCCGTCGGAATCAGCGGTGAACCCTGGAAAGTTGGGGCCAACAGAACCCGTGCCGGCATTGAAAAATCCAAGGCTGGAACCGGCGACAGTTCCGATGCCGACGAACAGATCACCGTCGTTAAATATGGTTTGTCCGTTTATCGAAGCACTAAAACTGATTGAATCCGAGGCGACCAGCGCAACGTTGATGCCATCACTCACGCTACCGCCGGTTAACAGATTCTCGATAAAACCGGCACCGATGGTCGCCGCACCGGTAGATCCGGTCGCTGAGAACGAACCCGCCACGACTGACAAGGTTGCCGGGTCGATCAGTAACTGGCCGCCGGCACCCACCTGCAGGTCACCTTTGAGCGCAAGTCCCTGGTGGCCACTGACTTCGACAAAACCGCCCTGTTCACCGGCAGCGCCGGTGGTGTTGATTTCCGCGCTGCTCTGAAAATCAAGATTCTGTTCGGCAATGACCCTGACGGTACCGCCGCGACCACCGCCGCCGCTGGCATCGATTTCAGCGGTGGAGGTGAGGGTAACGTCGTCGGTGGAACGCACCCGCACATAACCGCCATCGCCGGCTGGTCCGGAAGCATCGAGGACGCCGGAGTTGACGATATCGCCGCCATTGGCGACCAGGTAGATCGCGCCCTCCTGTTCCACCAGCCCCTTGGCCTGGACCCGGCCGCTGTTGTTCACCGCCGCGTTGACCAGGTTATCGGCCACCTCGGCGGTCATAATCACTCGGCCGCCGTCGGCGTAGAGCTCACCGCTGTTGTTGACCCCGGCAAGATTACTGACGGTAGCGGCATCAACGGTGAAATTAATTAAATCATCACCGGCGATATCCAGGGTCATGCCGGCACCGGCGGCCAGGGCCACGGTACCCAGCTGGGCGGTGATAATGCCGCTGTTGTCGACGTAATCACCGGAGAGCACCACGTAACCGCCGTCACGGGCGGCAAGAATGCCCTCGTTGACCACGGTGGCGTTTTCCGGGCTGGCAGGATCGCGCATGAACAGGTAGTTACCAGCCATGAAATCGTTGGTGTCGATGTTCATGGTGGTGGCCACCAGGCCGGCCACATCGACCGTGGCACCGGCGCCAAAATAGACCCCCGCCGGGTTAACCAGAAAGACCTGGCCGTTAGCGGTGAGGTTGCCGAGGATGGAGGAGGGGTTGCCGCCGATCACCCGGTTGAGGGCAACCGAGCTGCTGTTGGGCTGAAAAAACTGGACATAGTCGTTGCTGTCGAGGGAAAAACTCTGCCAGTTAAGCGCCGCCCGTTGACTACTCTGGTGAATATGGGTGTGGTGGGCGTTAGGGCTGCTGATAACTGCACTGCCACCGACCACCTGGCCGCCCTGAGGCCCCGCTATCACCAGACCGGGGACGCTGGCCGCCAGCAGGCTCAGTACCTGTTTGGGCCGTAGTATATGGGCGATGGAGAGGGGTAAAACCTCGGCGCGAACATCGGTTTTCGACAGCAGAGATTTAGCCGGTTTTGGGGTCCCTGTTTTGCGCATGGTTCTGCTCATGGTGTTGTTCATGGCGGTGCGGCCTTTAGAAACGGGTAGTAAGGTTGGTCCAGAAGCGGCTGCTGTGGCTGCCGTCGCTGGCTTTTCTGGCGTTGGTCGGGAAAGCGAAATTAAGATCCAGCTGAAGATCATCGATCGGCTGAATACCAACGCCAAAACCGAGACTCGATAAGGAGATGCCGTGCTCCACTAATGGCAGCCGATCCTTGTTGCAAATCCGGCCGGCATCGGCAAAGGTGCGAAACAGCAGATCGCGACCGCCCATGACCTTGAACTGTTTGCGTAATTCCACCGTTGCCGAGAATCCCTGGTCACCGCGCACCTCGGAAGTGGGAAAACCGCGGACATCGGCCGGGCCACCGATGCCAAATTTTTCGCTATCCGGAAGCGGGTCTATGGAGAGCACCGCCGCGCCGCGCAGGTAGAGGTTCCAGCCATAATAAAAAGCTCGCAGGTGATTGGCGTCAACCCTTAGTTTGCCGCGAACGCGATTTCTGTCACCGCCACCGCGGGGCGCGCCGGCATCGTCAACGGCGAAGGGGTCATTGCCGCGTTTGCGAAAATTGGTCCAGAAGACTGCGGAGATATTCGAAACCGAACGGTCGGCGTGGAGCTGGCTGAGGACCACCGAGAGATCAAGCAGATTAATGCTGTCTTCGCGATCCAGGCGGTGGGGGTCGCCGGGGCTGGCCTTGTCCTGTGAATGAGACTGTTTGTGGGTGATGCCGACACCGAGCAGGATGTTGCGGGATCTCGACCGCTGCCAGGGGTGGGTCAACTGCAGACGAGCACTGCGGCTGGTACCGCTGAGTTCTTCGCCGGCGAATGCCGCTTTAATGGCACTGTCCAGGGCAACGTCAAAATTGGCCTCGGAATAGCTGGCGGCCAGCCGAGTACCACTATTGGTAATCGGCAGGCTATAACCAAAATTGTAGTAGTTGAGCAGGTCGCTCTGGGAATGCAGGAAATCAACACTGAGGCGGTCGCCAATGCCGAGGGGGTTGTTCCAGCCAAGTCCGCCTTCGAGACGCCACTCGCCGATATCCTCGCGACCGTAGTTGTTACCGGTCACGTAGCCATCCACCCGTTGTTCTTTGGTTTCAATACCGATCAGGGAGGTGCCATAGACGGTGCCGGGTTTGATCACCGACCGGGCGGTGAGTCCCGGCAGGTCATTAAGCAGCATCATTTCCCGTTCCATCACCTCTAGCGACAGCACTTCACCATCTTCCAGTTCATCGACGTGCTGGCGCAGAAACTCATTGGTGTAGGTTTTATTGCCGGAAAAATCGAGGGTCTCGATGCGTCCTTCAACCACCTCAAGCCGAATAACCCCGTCGGTTATTTTCTGCGGGGGCACGGTAACCGTGGCCAGTCGATATCCTTTGCTCCGAAAAACCGCGCCCAGCTCGTCAGCCACGCCATAGATCTGCGCCAGGGTGAGGGATTGGCCGGTGTATTGGTCGGTTACCGCGCTGATTTCCTCTGCGGTGAGCTTGCTGTTGCCGATGATTTCAAAGCGCTTTACCAGAATTTTTTTGCTGCTGGTCGGGGCGGTGCTGTCGGCAGCCTCTTCGGCCCGCTGATCTTCCAGATCCAGGGGTACCGGCTGGGGCAGGGTTAGCCCGCCGCGGTTAGGCAGGGTGCTTTCCACCGTGCCGGGGCTGCTGGGAACTCCCGGAGCGGCCTGCGAGAGGTTACTGAACAGCAGTAGCGCTACTGGTAATAGGGTGTATCTCACCCAGGTGATATCGCTGATATTTTGCATCTTCCCCAAATTGCCCTTTTGCCGAATCGGGCTATCAATACGGCATACACTTATTGATGTTGTTAACATCATCGTCTGGCGGATAATTTGGGTCTCCGCAACAACAAGTTTTTGGCTCGCAAATATAATCTAAAATCAACTTTAAAAAATGATTTCAGATAGTTGAAAAAAAAGAAAAAAATGTTTTTTTAAGAAGGATTTCTTGCCGGGCGGAACAACAATAGAAGCAGTTGGTTTTTTTGAATTTTACCGGCGATAGGGTAGATGGATTTTTTACATGAAAATAGCGGTTTGTGGTTGTGCGGGAATTGGCAAAAGCACGCTAGTTGAGGCGTTAGCCAGGCGGCTCGATATCAAGGCGCTGGACGAGCACTATGAGGCGCTCTTTTCGCCACCGGGAACCTTTGCCAGTGAGCCGGAAAAACTGATCCCCCTGTTTTTTCAGGTGCTCGACGAAAAGTATGAGCAGCAGCAGCGGGCCGGCAGTTTTGTGGTTGATCGGGCCGGCATTGATCTGTTTAATCTCTGGATGGCCAAGGGCCTGGCTCGACATCCCGAGCAAACCCAGCGGTTTTCCAAGCTTTGCCGGCAGCAGCTCGGCAGTTACGATTTTCTGGTGTTTCCGCCCTGGGGAGTGCTCCCACTGCTCCCCCACGATAAGGCGGACGGTCGAGTGCGAGTGCAGGACCCCTGGGTGCAACTGCGCAACCATGTGGCCATACTGGGGATGGCGCGGCTCTGGGCGGAGCCAGAGAAAATACTTTGTCTGTCAGAATCGACCACGGAGTTAACCGCCTGGGTTGATCAGGTGGTGAACAGTTCGGAATGGCACTAGGTTAAGCCCCTTTAGGGAATAATTTAGCCAACACTCAGCCTGTCCTGAGCCTGTCGAAGGGCCCGTCCTGAGCCTGTCGAAGGGCGCCCTTCGACAGGCTCAGGACGGGCGGCAGCTTCTACCTGGTCACGCTGATATAGCGCCTTTAAAAGACCGGATTGGCGGTTACCTGGTGTTCTGTGAATGTACGCAAAACACCCTTAACTTAGTGCCATTCTGTACAGTTCGACAGTAACGCATTAACGAGGAGCAGCAAGATGGCAATTTTGGTAACCGGGGGTACGGGGTTTATTGGTGCGGCGGTAGTGCGTGAGCTGTTGTCCAGAGGGGAACATGAGGTCACGGTGTTTCATCGCAGTGGTGCGACCTGGCGACTGGATGATGTGGCTGACCAGGTCCGCTTTATTCAGGGTGACCTGGGTAATTTTAGTCACCTGCTCGATGCGACCAAACAGTGCCGACCGAGTGCGATTTATCACTTCGGGGCAATGTTGTCGGTGGCTTCTGACCGCGACCCGGCGGCGGCGATGCAGGCCAATGTTAATGGTACTTTTAATGTGCTTGAAGCGGCGCGAATTATGGATGTCCCGCAGGTACTGTTTGCCAGCAGTATCGGCACCTACGGAGCGGACCTCGACCGTGACCAGCTCGATGACCTGACCCTCCAGCGGCCGCTCTCTTTTTATGGATCGGCCAAGTTGTTTGGTGAAAATATGGGAAATTTTTACCGCCAGCGCTACGGTCTGGATTTTCGAGGTATTCGTTTTCCCGGCGTCGCCGGTGCCGGTGTCCGCAATCCGGGAATGGCACAGTTTCATTCGTGGATGGTCGAGGAGTCTGCGTTTGGTCGCCCCTTTATTGCCGATGTGGCGGAACATACCCGGGTACCGCTGGTCTACGTGAAAGATGCCGCTCAGGGGGTGGTGCAGCTGGCCGCGGCTCCGGTCGAGCAGTTGCATAAGTTTAACTATCTGATTTCCGGAGTACCGCCGACAATGACTGCGCGAGAGCTGGCAGACCTGGTCCGGGCGCGGGTTCCAGGGGCGCAAATCAGCTTTAACCCCGAACCGGCACGCCAGCAACTGCTGGAAAAAATGATCAAACCGATCGATGACCGTTTCGCCCGGCAGGAATGGGGATGGAGCCCACAATACGATGGCGCGGCGTTTGTTGACGATATTTTACTGGAGTTAAAGACCCACCCGGGTCGCTTTAGTAATCACTATCGTGGTAAATGATCAGGCCGCGTTATTCGCTGGAGTGGTTGGCAATTTCTATTAAGCTCACCAGGCAATCGCTACTGTCTCTCCTGTTGATGGTGTCACTACCGCTGTTTGCCGCCGATGATGAGGCGCTATCTACCCAACGCGAGGACTTTCGGGCTGCCGAGCGGGCGTTTGCCGCCGGTGAGCTTTCGAGGTACCGTCGCCTGGCCGGCCGTCTGGTCGATTATCCGCTCTACCCTTACCTGCGCTACGAGCGCCTGAAACGAAATATTTCACCGGCAAAAGGGGGTGAAATAGCGCGGTTCCTGGATGAGTATTCGCAACTGCCGATTGCCGGTTTTTTACGCAACAGGTGGCTAAAAGAGCTTGCCCGAGGCCGGCAGTGGCAGGAGTATGCGCGCATTTATCGGCCGACTGAGTCGATTCCCCTGCAGTGTCACTATTATCGGGCGCTGCTGGTCAATGGTGATCAACAGCAGGCCTGGCAGGGGGCCAGAACGCTCTGGCTACATGGTCGTTCCCGACCAAAGAGCTGCGATCCACTGTTTTCCGCCTGGCGTCAGAGCACGGATTTCAATGAGGAGCTGATCTGGCGGCGCTTGCGCCTGGCGCTTGCCGCCGGTCAGACCGGTCTGGCGACCTATCTGGCGAAAATGTTGCCTGAGGGCGAACAGCGGGTGGCCAGGCAGATGGTTGAGGTTCATCGCCGGCCGAAAAAAATTCTCGACTGCGATTATTGGCAGGCTCCGGAGTTGGCCGCCGTGGCCGCCCACGGGGTGCGTCGCCTTGCCCGAACCGATAGTTCAGCGGCGCTGGCAATCTGGCAGGCGAGGGCTGATCCGATGCAGTTTGCCCCCGACGATTATGGGACCACCCTGAATCGGCTGGTGCTTGAACTAGCGCTCAGTGGTCACGATCTGGCCGAGGAGTTTCTCGACGCCACTCCGGCTAGCCTTCTTGATGAAACATCGAGCGAATGGCGTATGCGCTGGGCGCTCGGGGCGGGCAGATGGCGGCACCTGCTTAACTGGTATGAGCAGTTGGGTGAGGTATCCAGGGAGTCAACCCGTTGGCGCTATTGGCGGGCAAGAGCCTTGCAGATGGAGGGCGATCAACCGCAGGCCAATACCGAATTAACATCCCTGGCAACTCAGCGCGACTATTATGGTTTTCTGGCCGCTGATCACCTCGGTCAACCTTATCAGTATCAGCAGAATGTGCCGCAGATAACGCCAACCGACCTGGCGCGAATGGCGAATACGCCGGCGATGCGCCGGGTGGTGGAACTGCGCCATTTTAATCGCGAAACCGAGGCGCGCCGGGAGTGGTGGTATAGCCTGAATGGAACCTCCAAAGAGCACCGGGAGGTCGCAGCGAAACTCGCGCAGCAGTGGGGCTGGCACCCGCTGGCGGTGTTGACCGCGGCGTCGGCCCAATCCTGGAATGATCTGGAGCTAAGGTTTCCGCGGCTCTACCAGGGAATTGTCAAACAGCAGGCCGAAGTTCAGCAGTTGCCAGTGGAGCTGATCAATGGCCTGATTCGGCGTGAGAGCATTTTTGACCCCACGGCCAGGTCGCGGGTGGGTGCAAGGGGGTTGATGCAGTTAATGCCTGCCACCGCACGAAAGGTTGCGCGCAGTCGCAAAGAAACCTGGCGGTCGTTGTCAGCGCTGTCCCGACCAGAACTGAATATTCGCTACGGCAGCCACTACCTGCGACAGATGCTTGACCGGTTTAATGGCCACAAGGTGCTGGCGCTGGCCGCGTATAACGGCGGGCCACATAACGTTAACCGCTGGTTGCGTAAACGCAGCTCTGCCCCCGCAGATTTATGGACCGAATTGATTACTTATGGCGAAACCCGGGACTATGTGCAGGCGGTGCTTAGTTACGCGGTGATATACCGTCAATTAAACGGTGAGCCAGCGTTGAGGTTGTCGGAACTTGCCCCTCCGATAGCCCTCACGCCTCCCGCTGGACAAGCTGAGTTGCCATCAGCGGATACCAGTGAATTTGTACGCCAGGCGCAGTTTGGTTGTGACCAATAGCGCCTTATATTGTTTGGGGTTAAAACAGGGCGAACCCTTCGACAGGCTCAGGACGAGCCCTTCGACAGGCTCAGGACCAACGGCATTTTCTACCTGGTCACGCGGATATAGCGC
>JAYNPV010000052.1:0-4336 GCA_038113925.1 Gammaproteobacteria bacterium
CCCTGCTGACAAATCGCGACGACAGTGCCCACGCGGCCTGACGGTTCACCCTTCCGGCTTTATCAACTGGCGTTAGCCCGGTTCCCTAACCCGCCCGCAGGCGGGTAGCAAGCCGGGGGAGCGGCCCCGGCTGCTATGATAGGCGGTCAGGACCTTTCGTGGTCATATTGCCGTACTCCCGATGAGTTAAAGGAGAGAGCCGGGTGAGCAACGCAGATGAGCAGCAGTGGGTAGAATTTTCCAAACAGGACGGTATTGCTTCGGTGCGCCTGAACCGGCCGGAACGCCGTAATGCGCTGGCCATAAGTATGGTTAACCGGCTCCACGAACTCTGGTGTGAGGTGGATGACGATGACGACATTCGCGTCGTGATACTGTCTGCGGCTCCCTGTCCGACTTTTTGCGCCGGCATGGACCTGAAAGAAGCCAGTCAGATTAAACAGGAGACCGGCAAGGATGTCCTCGGTTTTCTCAAGGACCCCTTCCACGCCCGCATGCGAGAGGTTAAAAAGCCGATTATCGGTGCCCTGACCGGTGACCTGATGGCCGGCGGGATGTTGCTGGGTTTAAATTGCGATCTACGCGTCGGCCTGAAAGGCACCCGTGTAGGTATTACCGAGGCAAAAGTGGGGCGCGGCTCGCCCTGGGGGGTGCCGCTTTTGTGGATGATTCCCCAGGCCATACTGTTGGAGCTCACCCTTACGGCGGACCTGTTGCCGGTGGAGCAGCTTCACGGTTATGGATTTACCAATTATCTTGAACCGGATTATGACGCCGTAATCGACCGGGCCATGCAGCTGGCGGAGACCATCCGCGACAATGCGCCCCTGTCCGTGGAGGCGGGCAAACAGAGTATTTATATGGCCGCAGACCTGGGTGCCGAGGCGGGTCTGACCGAGGCCAGGAAAATCTACGAAAAAGTTTATAGCAGTGAAGATGGAATCGAGGGGCCGCGGGCCTTCGCGGAAAAGCGCAAGCCGGTGTGGAAGGGCAGATAGAAAGAAGCTGATCAGGTCCAGCGGTCGATAGTCCGCTGCAGATCATTAATGGTATAGGGTTTGCTCAGGTAATCGTCCATGCCCACAGCGAGGCAATGTTGTTGAGCTTCGCTCATGGCGTTGGCAGTGACGGCGATAACAATCTGGCGCGGAATTCCTTGCTGCTGTTCGCGGTCACGTATTTTCCGTGTCGTTTCGTAACCATCCATGATGGGCATCTCGCCATCCATTAATACCAGGTCAAATTGTCCCGTCTCCAGTTCCTGCAGGGCGTCAAGGCCGTTGCTGACCGCGGTCACCCGATGACCCATTTCTTCAAGCATGGTCTGCGCCAGGGCTTGATTCATCAGGTTGTCTTCGGCGAGTAAGATCGAGCGACTGGCGTTATCCGAGGCGTTCCGGGTGGCAGATAGATCTTCATGGCGATGGTCGGCCTGCGGCGTGTGGCGCTGGTCGTCGCGGGTGGCGAGGGGTAGCTGCATATTCAGGGTGAAAGCGCTGCCGCGATTAAGCTCGCTTTCCACGCTGAGGGAGCCGCCCATTATCTTTGCCAGCTGGGCGGCAATCGCCAGGCCCAGACCGGTACCGCCATACTGGCGAGTGGTGGAGCTGTCGGCTTGTGAAAAGGCGCCAAAAATTTGCGGCAGTACCGATTTATCGATACCGATACCGGTATCGGTTACCACTACCTGAATGCCGCCCACTCCTACGCCTGCTTGAAGGTGGACGTTCACCTCTCCCCGGGCGGTGAATTTAATGGCATTGGAAACCAGATTGGCGACTATCTGGCGAAATCGTACCGGATCGCCGATCACCCAGTGAGGCGCATCCGCATCAATCTCCGGTGTTAACAGGATTTGCTTGCTGTGTGCCTGTTGTTGAAACAGTCCGGTGACCATCTCGATGGCATCGTGAAGGTCGAAGGGAATCTCCTCCAGATCGAGCCGCTGGGCCTCAATTTTAGAAAAGTCGAGAATGTCGTTAAGAATCGCCAACAGATCCTTACCGGAGCTACGGGACTGTTCGACATACTTTTTCTGCTGCTCTGTGAGGTCGGTACGTCGTAGCAGCTCGGCCATCCCTAATACCCCATTAAGGGGAGTTCGCAGCTCATGGCTCATGGTGGAGAGAAACACCGATTTAGCCTGGTCAGCCCGCTCGGCCCTTTTAACCGCCGCATTCAGGTCGGCAGCGTGGGCTTCAGTGGTGGCGAGCATGTCGTTAATGGCGTCTACCAGCTCGCCCAGTTCATCGTCCCGGTTTCGGGTTAATCGGATGGAATAATCCCGGTTTGCGGATATCTGCCGGGTGGTGGTGAGTATCTTTCGTAGCGGAGATATAAACAGGGGACGCGCCATCACATAAAGTAATACCAGTACGACTACTACCGCGATCAGTATCATCGCTGAAATGAGCCAGAGGGTTGATGTGACCCAGCTTTGTAGTGGCCGCGTATCGGCCACCAACAGTAGAGTGGCGGGCGGTCCCCGCCCCAGGTCGACCGGGCGATAGAGGGACAGGGTCGCCTCGCCTGCCTGGATTCCCTCAGGTTGCCAGTCGGGTATGGCCAGGGGGCCGTCCGTTTCTGCCCGTTGATATACTGCAAATGGCTGGTGGTCGGGGGCGTAAAGTACTGCGTGAGTAATGTCTGCGTAGCCGGAGAGACTCGCGAGGGTTTCGGTGGCGGTTTTTTGATCATCAAAGGCAACAGCGGCGCTAATATGTGTGCCTACTACGGTGGCGACGATTTCCAGCAGATCCTGGCTATCGCTCTGTTTATCCGCTAACCAGCGGGTACCCACGAAATACCCGGTAGCTATTAGGGTCAGGGAGACCACCAGGGCGACCAAAGCGGCAGCATTGAGGAACAGCGATTGTCTGCGTCGCTTACTCATCGATCACCTCGACCGCCAGATTGAGCAGTTTTGAACTTAACGCGAGCCCCGCCTCTCTTGCACTCCGGCGATTGACGATAAAACGCAGATGATCTCCCTGCTCGACCAGCGCAATAATTCCCCCACTGTCGATAAATTCCCGGCCCCGACCGATGGTCAGACAGCCGTGCCCGGGCGAGATCAGCCACTCCGGTGAGGGATCCCGTGTATAAACCAGGTCACACCCTTTAAGGTCAGCTGTGATGCGTACGGACCTAACTACCACATTACGATCACCCACAAGGGTTCCGGTGAGCATGGTGGTTGAAACTTCGGCAGCCCGCTCCGCCCGATAAAAACAGAAGTAAAGCGGTTCATTTTGCCGTTTGTCCTGCGCAAGGGGCCAGTCGGTGTAGCGGGCAAAATTGAATAGGAAAGCGGCCGTAGCTTCTGCTTCGGTGGCGCTCTCTGTCGCCCGGCCAACACTACTGATACAGGCTACGGAAAATAAAACCAGGAGCAGGCCGAAGAGCTTCTTCAAAAGTGCCAGTCCGCCTTGAATAGCAGCGCCTTGCCTTGCGAGCTGACCTCGGTGCCCACCGCGTCGTTATATTCAAAATGCTCGGACTCCAGCAGCTCTTTGGCAATCAGGCTCAGGCCCAGCTTTTTAGTGGGTCGCCAGCCCAGGCGCAAATCGAGACTCCACCAGGCATCGACATCCAGTACCGGTTGGCGGTCGTTGTAGCGCAGGTTGGCATCGAATTCCCAGCGATTGCCCAGATCGACGTGGGAACCGAGGTTAACTATCTGCTCGGCTGGTGGTAGGGAAATGAGCTTGGCGAAGGGTCCCAGACCGGTAAGACGGCTAAAACTATAGCTGCTGGTTAAGCGCCAATGCGGCGTGAGGTTCCAGTTAGCCGCTATCTCCAATCCATGTAGCCGCGCCTGCTCGCTATTTACCAGCGTAACGGGAAGTTCCAAGTGGGGCACCGGCAAGGGATTGATCACCGGCGCCCCCGGCACCATGGTGCCCAGCAGGTCATCGTAGTCATGGAGAAAAACGGTGGTATCGAGGCTGGCCACTTCCCCGAATCTGCGCCGCCAGCCGAGTTCGTAGGCGATCATAGTCTCGGAATCAATGTCGCTGTCGCCAAGCAGCTTGACCAGTGCCGCCATTGGGCCAATCGGCTCGCCTGAAAGCACTAACCTGCCGTTGCTGTCATTCAGGGAGGGGGTGCTCACTGCCCGTGACACCGCGCCCCAGAAGTGGTTGGCCGGATCCGGTCGCCAGCTCAGGCGCACCGAAGGCTGTACATTCCCATCGGCCCGGCTGCTGTGCTCAAATTTACTGCCCAGGGTTAACTGCAAGCGCTGGTCGAAAAAGCGCCAGCTCTGCTGCAAAAAGGCGGTAAAAAGATCTTCGTTGGATCTATCCGGGTCGATCGAGAAGCTAAAGCTCCCCTC
>JAYNPV010000052.1:4346-13655 GCA_038113925.1 Gammaproteobacteria bacterium
CTCGGTGTGATTGCGCAGCCGTCGATAACCCACCCCCCAGACCCGTTCGCTGCCACCGCTTAACGATAGGTTCTGAGTGAACTCAAGATCGATGGTTTTATCACTGGAATTAATGCGCGGTCCGTCTCGATCGCGGGCATCAACATAGACCTGCCACTGCTGGCTGCGATTATCCCCTTGTTGTTGCAGGCGCAGCAGGGCGGTCCCCCCCTTTGTCTCCGCACCCCCATGGGGGTGAGAGCGAATCGGTGCCACAGGAGAGAACTGCTCACTGATTTGGCGGCGCTGGCTGTTCCAGCCACGCACTATCAGGCTGAGCTGATCATCGCCAGGCAAGTTCAGGTCGCCGTGAAGCTCGATGCGGCGGTTCAACCAGTCATCATCCGCCGCCAGGTCCCCGCGATCGGTGAGTCCGTCGCTATTACCGTTACGGCGAAAGTAGGCGTTTACCCGATAATCCAGGGTGTTGCCCAGACGGCCGCTGTGGCTCAGGCTGGCCAAGGGCCGCAGGTTGTCGCCGTAGGCGACCGACAGGCGGTTGCTGTCACCGGCATCGGCCCGCCGGGTGATGATATTAATGACGCCATTGACTGCATTGACGCCCCAGGTGGTCGCGCCCGGGCCGCGGATCACCTCGATGCGTTCGATTTCGGCCAGGTCCATATCCAGTTCGTCCCAGTGGACGCCGGAAAATAGCGACGAAAATACCGATACGCCATCGACCAACACCAGCAGCTTGTCCGAAAATTCGCTATTGAAGCCGCGGATACTGACCGCCCAGTGGCTGGCGTCGATCTGCCGAGCATCGACCCCCGGGGCGAGTCTGAGCAGTTCCGGCAAACTGGTGGCGCTGGAACGGCGTATCTCCTCCGCAGAAATAACAAATACAGCGGCGGGAATGTCTTCGAAAGACTGGGCAGTCTTGTCGACACTGGTGACCTTGACCTGGAACAGCTCTTCAAGGGAGAGCTGCAGCAGCCGGTGAGACTCAGCACCGGCGGCAGGTAGGCTCCCGGCCAGCAGTAAGGCCAGCAGTGTGCGATGACGGGATCTGTGGACGCTGCGGCGTTTTATGAGAGTTTCCTTATATTAGGAGAGCGCTGAGCACTGCTGTGGCTTGATCTAAGCTGATGAACCCTGGGGAATTAATGGTTCTTCTTGCGTGGGTTGGGGGCCATCATGAACGGATAGTCCTCCGGATTGGTGGATTCAAGATTAAATTCCGGGCGACGCTGGTCCCGCACCAGAACGCGTTCATCCTCTGAATCTCGAAAAGAGTAGCCGCAATCCTCGCAATAGAAGATGGTCCAGACCACCTCGCCTTGTTCTCTGCCCTGATGTTCCAGACGAAGGTTAGTCTTGTCACAACGTGGACAGCTATTCATTGCACGGCCTCCTGAAGTTGGCTGACCATGGTTTGCAGGGCGTCAATGTGCGGCCCGGTGGGCGGTTCCACCATCGCTGTGTCTACTCCGACGGGATCCGGTGAGGCATGGCTGGTGGCATCAATGATCAGCTTGTGGCTTTTACCGGGAATTATTGAAGCCGGATCGACCGGGATGCCGGTCATGTTAGGCACTACGATAATGTCATCGGAGCGGGTCTTAACCGACAGCGCCCACATCACCTCGGTCAGATTAAAAGGGTCCACATCGGCATCAACCATGATCAGGTTCTTCAGGTACATGGAGCCGTGCGGCGTACTCAATGCCCGCATGGCGACGGTTTTGGCAAAGCCGCCGTAGCGCTGGTGCACTGAGACGATGCCGGTCAGGCCATGCTGGTACATGGCATTAACCGCTTCGACTTCCGGAAACTCCTTTTTCAACACCGCATAGATGGGTGTGCAGGTATTCAGGCCGATCAGGGTGTCATGTTCGGTCCAGCCCCGGCCGATATAAATGTTTTCGAAGATGGGGTCGTTGCGATGGGAAATCGCGGTGACCTTGAATACCGGTGCCCGGCGAACTCCACTGTAGCTGCCGGGAAACTCCCCGAAGGGCCCCTCAATCTTATGCTCGCCGGGAATGTAATCGGCTTCAATCACGATTTCGGTATCGGCGAGAATATCCATGCCGTTGCCCGATTCGGTGAGGGTCATGGGCGCACCCATCATTGCCGAGGCATACTCGAATTCCGACTCGTCATAGCCGATGGGGGTGGCCGCAAATAGCGCCATGGCGGGATGGTTGCCAAGCATTACCGCTATCTTCAGCGGCAGGCCGGTTTCGTCGGCAATGCGCATCTGTCGGCCCAGGTCGTGTACCGGCGGACTCAGCAGGGTGAAAGTGTCTTTGCCGTGCAACTGAATGCGGTTGATGCCGACATTCTGCTTACCAAAGTTATCCAGGTCACTGGGGTCGCGACTGACCACATTGGCCTTGCCCAGATAAAACCCGCCGTCGTATTCGTTAATGCGATAGAGGGGCAGGAGGTCATAGAGGTTGATGTCCGTTTCGATGCGATTCTGGTGGACCGGTGCAGCGCCCGGGTCAACCCGCCGCAGGTCTGCCCTGGCACTGTCCCAGCGACTCACCATCTCATAGAACATCGATTTGATACTGCTCTGTTTGGGCATGCCCAGCAGCAGGGCGATGTTGGCAAAGCTGCCGTGCACACCGGCGACCAAGCGCTTGTCCGGATAGCCGATGATCTGGTCAAACAGAATGGCCGGTTGGGTCATGAAGTCGCGGCCACCGGCGGCGATGACGTTGCGGATATCGGGTTCCGGCATCACCGCTTCCGGCCAGGTGATGAACTGTTTATGGCTCTGCAGAAACTCCAGGTAATCCCGGAGTGAGCCGATCGAGGTTACGCCCTCGATGTTGGCGTCGCTTATTGTGTTCATCACTCCCCTCTCCCGCGGTTAGTGGTGGGTTTAAAAGATTAAACCGACCGGATGTTGCCCTGATTAACTGAAGGTCACCGTGGCCCCACCCATGCCACCGATGGTGACGCGCATGGTGTCACCCGGTTGGGCGGGCACCATGTTGGCTAATGATCCGGAGAGGATCACCTCGCCCGCCTTCAGGGGGATTCCCAGGGCTCCCATGGTGTTGGCCAGCCAGGCCACCGCATTGAGCGGGTGTCCCAGGGTTGCTGCGCCGGCACCGGTGCCGACGATCTCGCCATTTTTTTCCAGAATCATGCCACAGGTTTTCAGGTCGACCTTGTGCGGTGAGACCGCGTTGTCGCCGAGTAGGAAAGCTCCCGCCGAGGCGTTGTCGGCAACCGTGTCCTGGATTTTTATCTTCCAGTCCTCGATCCGCGAGTCACAGATTTCAAAGCAGGGCATCACGAAATCGGTGGCGGCCAGGACATTGGCGGCGGTGATACCGGGACCCAGCAGCTCTTTTTTCAGCACAAAGGCAATTTCGCCTTCCATTTTGGTCTGGATCAGGGTGTTGCTGATGGAGACTTCAGCACCGTCGTTGTAGGCCATACCCGAAAGCAGATGGCCAAAATCGGGCTGTTTGACATCGAGCATGCCCTGAACCACTTTACTGGTAGCACCAATTTTTTTACCGATGATGGTGTCGCCATCATTATCCATGCGCAGCTTGACCATGCCCATCTGAATCGCATAGGCATCTTCAATGGTGATGTCGGATTCGCGTTCGGTAATTGGAGCGACCGGCTTTTGGGCGTGCAGTGCGTCGTAAAGTTCTTTGCTGTAAGCGTCAATTTTTGACTGGTCCATGATGGTTCCCTTTTATCTAAAGTTTGATACAGATGTTTTTCAATTCGGAATAGAACTCCAGCGAATGCACGCCCCCTTCGCGGCCGATACCGGAATTTTTCATGCCGCCAAATGGGGTGCGTAGATCACGCAAAAACCAGGTGTTTACCCAGATGATACCCGCTTCCAGTGCGCTACTCATGCGATGCGCGGTTCCCAGGTTTGTTGTCCAGATGGTGGCGCCCAGGCCGTAGCGGGTGTCATTTGCCAGCGACAGTACCTCTTCTTCGGTGTCGAAGGGGGTGACGCTGACCACCGGGCCGAACACTTCCTGACGCTGAGTTCTGCATTCCGGCCCCAGGCCGGTGATGACCGTGGGTTCCAGAAATACCTCCGGGTCGAGGTGATCCGGCAATCCGTCCGGTCGATTACCGCCGCATTCAAAGGTGGCACCGTCGGCGCGGGCCGATTCGATAAAACTCATCACCCGTTGGCTGTGTTCCTTCGACACCAGGCAGCCCATGGTGGTGGTCGGGTCTGCCGGGTCACCGATTTTTACATTGGCTTTGATTTTATCTACCAGGCCGGTGACAAACTTTTCAAAGATCGGCCGTTGCACATAAATGCGTGATCCGCACAGACAGACCTCTCCCTGGTTAGCGAATGAGGAGCGTAAGGTGGTGGTTAAGGTGGCCTCAAGGTCCGCATCGGCGAAGACGATGTTGGGATTTTTGCCGCCAAGCTCGAATGAGAGTTTTTTCAGGCCGTCTGCGGCGGCCCGCATAATGGTCCTGCCGGTGCCGGTCTCGCCGGTGAAGGTAATGCCGTCCACGTCCGGGTGTTCACTCAGCGCGGCTCCGGCAGAGTCGGGGCCCAGTCCCTGAACCACATTAAATACTCCCGGGGGTAATATTTCGTTGATTACCTCGGCGGTAAGCATGGCGGTCATTGGTGTCTCTTCCGAAGGCTTCATCACTACGGTATTGCCGCAGGCCAGCGCCGGGGCGATTTTCCAGGTGGAGAGCAGAATGGGGAAATTCCACGGCGAAATGATTCCAATGACCCCGAGTGGCCGCCGCAATGAGTAGTTCAGGGCGCCGTCCATCTCCCAGGTTTCCGTGGCCACGTATTTAAAGTGTTCAGCAAACTGGGTGAAATTGGCGCTGCCGCGAGGTACCGCAGCGCTACGCGCCAGACTGATGGGCATGCCATTATCGGCAGATTCCGCCTGGGCAAATTCTTCCGCGCGGGCTTGAATGCCCTCGGCGATTTTTACCAGTAGCGCCATCCGTTCTTCCACCGGCATTTTCCCCCAGGGACCCTTGAGGGCGGTGCGCGCGGCGGTTACTGCGGCATCAATTTCTGCCTTGCCTCCCTCATGGACTCGGGCGATGACTTTACCCGTCGCCGGATTGAGATCGTCAAACATCCTGCCGCTGGCGGAGCCGACAAACTCGCCGTTAATCAGGTGTTGTATCTCTTTCATTACACGCTTGCTCTAAAAAATAAGGGTGATGATCATTCAGTGATCGATTGGCGTACTCACGGCGCTCAGGGAATGGCGACGAAAAACAACGAAGGCCGGAGCGAATCCGGCCTTCGTTTGCACATTATTGGTGGCTTTAACCCGGTTCCGCGTTCAGGCCAGCCAGGGCCAGGCCGGCCCGGGCGCACTCTTCATCCTGTTCTTCGCTACCACCGGATACACCGATGCCGGCAATCAGTTCACCGCCCTGATAAATGGGCACGCCGCCGCCAAACACCACCAGTCGGTCGGTGGTTGGCAGGCCGGCGGTGATGCCCGGGGAGTTCATCTGTTCGACAAAGCCCCACCACTGGCTGGTAGGCATGCCAAAACCGGCCGCAGTGGTCGCTTTGTCAGCGGCGATGCTCTGGGAGTGAAAGGGGGCCCGCGGATCGCGCCCGGCGGCGATCTGGTTGCCCCCCCTGTCCATGACCACGGCGCAGACTGCGATCTCCAGTTTTTCTGCCTGTTCGAGTGCTCCTCTGATTGCCTTCAGTGCGGCATCCCAGTTCAGGCTGGTGAGCTGTATGGTCGATGACATGAAATGCTCCTGATTTGCTTCAATTTACCGGAAATTAACTAGGTATTAGCGCTGACGAAACTCTCCACGATCTCATGACCGTAGTAGAAAATACCCTTGGGCACTTCGGTGTGATCCCAAATGATGGTGGGGTTTTCCGGGTAGCGAATGTAGCCCCCATGGAATGTTTCGTTGCGATTACCCGAGGGGTCGAAGAAATAGATGGTCAGGCCGCGGGTTAGGCCGTGTCGGCCGGGACCATATTCCACCGGGATATATTTTTTCGACATGATATCGGCGGCGTGACGAATCTCATCCCAGGATTCCAGGTGAAAGGATAGATGATGCAGTTTGTCCTTGGAATCTTCGTGGATCAGCGCCAGATCATGGGCCTTGTTACTGCAGGCGAAAAAAGCGCCGGTGGTCACGCCATTTTCATCGATAATTTTTTCACTTAAGTAAAAATCGAGCAGGTCGACCATGAAATCAACCGTTTCCGGCACGCTATCGCCATTCAGGAGGCAGTGATCAAAACGGCTCGGGTGCATACCCTTGAGGCCATCGGGCCAGACATCGGGATTGACATTGGGCAGGCCGTTGCCGACGTAAGTTTTTGAGGCGTAGAGTTCCAGGGTGTGGCCGCTGGGAATCTTGAAACGAATACGCTCCCCACAGCCAGGAAGATCATCGTCAGGTGCCCGTTCAACCTCGACTCCGGCATCAGTCAGTTTATTGGCGTAGTGCTCCAGGGTTTCGGTGCTATCGACCTTGAAGCCCATGAAATCCATGCCCGGGGCGTCCGCTTCGCGCAGCACGATGCTAAACAGGTCATGCTCATCCCAGGCTTTCAGGTAAACCCGGCCCTGATCATCCCGCTGGGTTTCGATAAGGCCGACCCATTCCACGTAGTGTTGTAGTGCTGCGTCCATATCGAGCACGCGGATAGCGGCGTGGCCGGGACGTAAAATACCTGTCATTGCCATGATTTAATTCCTCAGACTGGTTATAGATGGGTTAGTCACTGTCCACCGTCTTTGCAGTGGTGACATGGGCATAATTTACTGTATTACTCGTTGACCTGCGAATGATCTGCCACGGACGTTGATCACCCGCTTTTCATCACAGGCTACATACCTCCAGGTCGAGACCCGATTTTTCCAGGTTCTGACCATTGGTGACCACGGCCGTGCTGGCCCGATCAGGCAGCAACCAGGTGCTGGCGACCCGCCGAAGATCCTCCTGGGTAACGCTGAGTACCCGTTGACGATATTGGCGGCGAAACTCGGCACTCTGGCCAAACAGGTTGGCAAAAAACGCCTGTTTGGCTTCGCCTGCGGGTGAGCCCGGCTGGTCAATGCGGCTGATTACCCCTAACACCGCCTCTTCCAGCAATCGCGGTGAGTGCCGTTCAGTGAGTAACCATTCCACCGACCGGTCGAAATCGATCAGGGTGTCAGCCAGACGTGGATCGCGATAGCTGAAAAAACGAAACGCGCCGCTATCACTGTCATAACTGGCACCCCCGCCGTAGGCACCTCCCTTTTCGCGGATAGCCGTGTGCAGATAGTTGTTGCGTAACACTCCCCCCAGTACCGATAACGCCGGGCTGTCAGCATGACTGGCTGGCACGGTTGAATAGGCGCGAGCGCAAAAATTGATCTGGGTGTTGGTGGTCCAGGCCTGCTGAATCCGCGCGTCTACCGCCGTCAGTTCCAGCCCCGGTTGCGGGTCGGGGGTGGCTTTGCCCTGCCAGGCTTCCACCAGTTTGACGGCAATTTCAGACTGATATTCTTCTTCACTGATCAGCAGTAACTGACGGGGTGCCTGAGCCAGTCTAGCCAACAGGGCCTGTAGTTGGTCGCAAAGCGATGCCAGGGCTGCGGAGTCGTCCACCGCCTGATCGAGAGCCCGGGTCTGACGAATACCCTCCAGGCCACTCCAGCGATGGGCAATGGCTGCCGAAGGGCCGATGCCGGCGCTGGCTGCCAACATCGCCAATGAGTGCCCCGCGCCAGTGATGCTGTTCTCTTCCGCCACTCGAATTTGCGCCACCAGCTCGCGGATTCTTTCGGTTTCATCAAAGCGGGCGCTGTCGAGGGTCTCTTGCAGCAAGCGGGTCAGCGCCCCCTGATTTCTTACCAGGCTTTTGCCGGAGACCACGAATATTCCTCGGGCGGACTGGATACTCCCCACCAGATTACTGACCCGGGTGGATGAACGGATGCCGCCCGTGACCGCCGCCTGCATCATCTGTGTTTGCAGATAGTCGCGGTCGCCGCTGCCCACTTCTGGCAGGCAGGCAGCCAGCAGGGGTAACAGGTCAAGTTCCGGTTCAGTGAGAGCGGGCAGGTCGATGATTATCTGCTGATAGACCAGGCCATTAGTGGGTCGGTCATACCAGCTGGCGGGCATGCCGCAGACCGGCTCCTCAAAGCCCTGGGGAATCGCCAGTTCGGGGGCCACATCATCGAGCCCGACTTTTGGTAATAGTTCGGCGTCGTCCTCTTCGGCCTGGCGTTGTGCCAGCGCCTGGGTAAGTTCCACTATCTTGTCACGATCGTCTGGGCTCAAGCCTGCCTGCAGCTGTGCCAGCCGGTCGGTTTCCTGCTGTTCACGCGCTTCTGCAAGCTGGCTGTCCGGCACCATGGAGAGACGCACCCGGTGGGGGTTATCCAGCAATAGCTGTCTGATCAGGGCGGGAATAAATTGACGGTCGGTGATCTCCTCGCGGAGTGCGGCAATGGCACCATCCAGCGCCAGCGCAGCCACAGCATCGCCGTTATGAATGGCAGCAGGCAGGGCGTTAAACACTAACTGAAGCCCGTAAGGGAAACGGTCTCCGCCGACTTCTTTGCGGCTCAATTCGAGTTGATGCAACATCGCCTCGATCTGTTCCTGCGGCACGCCCTGTTCCGCGACCCGGGTCAGGGTTTCGATGATCAGGGTTTCGATCGCCTCGGCATCCTCTGCCTCGCAGCCTTCCAGGCCGCAGACAAACACCATTTCTTTTGACGAGTCGTCCAGCCCGCACAGCGGCGAGGGGGCAGCACCCAGGTCGCTGGTTTCCAGTGCCAGGCGCAGGGGCGAGGCGCTATTATCCAAAAGCACCTGGGTCAGCAGGTGGGCACGCAGGGAGGCCTGGATGTCGATCATCGGGCCAAGTAACCAGCCCACCACCAGGTGGGCCTTGCGCTGCTGATCTTCCTGGGGATCGAGAGCGTAGCTTTCGGTGACCGCCTGGGGTGTGCTGTAACGCTGTTCATCCGGGACACTGAAATCGACATCCAGGTGTTCAAATTTACTCAGGGCGCGCTGCTCGAACTCCTGCTGATGGGTAACAGCGGGGATATCTCCGTAGGTGAAAAATACCGCATTACTCGGGTGGTAATGGCGGCTGTGAAAAGCCTTGAGCTGTTCCCAGGTCAGGTCCGGAATCGCCTCGGGGTCACCCCCACTGTTGTGGTGGTAAGTGGTGGTGGGAAATAGATGGCCGGAGAGCTTCTGCCAGAGCGTTGCCACCGGGGAACTAATAGCCCCCTTCATCTCGTTGAATACCACACCCTTGTACACAAGCTGATGTTCGAC
>JAYNPV010000053.1:0-10155 GCA_038113925.1 Gammaproteobacteria bacterium
CAGCGGGAATATTTCTCCGATCACCTGCGCCCATGCTGGCATCCCGCGATAAGGGAACATGAACCCAGAGAGCAAAAGCGATGGCAGGAAGAAAAAGAAGGTAAGCTGCATCGCTTGCATCTGTGTGCGTGACACCGTGGACAAAAGATAGCCCAAGATCACCAGTGCCAAAACGAACACGAATACCCCAGCAAGCACGAGTGACAGCGACCCAACGAACGGCACGTTGAACACTAGTTTCGCAGACACCAGAACGACGACCACCTGCACAGCGCCCACAATGAGATAGGGTACCACCTTGCCCAACATGATCTCGAGCGGATTTGCGGGCATCGAGAGGAGGTTCTCCATCGTGCCCCGCTCCACCTCACGCGTCAGCGCCATCGCGGTCATCATCACCATCGTCAATTGCAAGATCACACCGAGCAAACCAGGGACGATGTTGTATTGCGTAATGCCTTCGGGATTGTAGCGGCGGTGCACAATGATCTCTAACCCGTTCGACGGGGCCTGACCCTGCCCCGCCGGCAGCACGCAGCCGAGGTGGGCGTCTTCGATATCGGCACCCTCAACGCCCGCCTGCTCCATGGCCGCCTTAATAGCCACGGAACCCAGTTGAGCCGCCGTCATACTGGAAAATTGACCCTGAAAAGAGCCGATAGGGGTACGTTTAGCGCCGACGATTACGACGGATTCGCTCATTGCGGATTACTCCTGATAGTGGAATGAATCAATTAAAATTATCTAGTATTTACTTTAATAAATTAATTTAACTAATTGTTTTAATTATGTTTCTATAAATAGCTCTCGACCAATTAACATGCGCCTGATTTCATTGGTTCCCGCGCCTATATCGTAAAGCTTGGCATCCCTCAGCAGGCGACCGGTGGCAAATTCATTGATATAGCCATTGCCGCCGAGGCTTTGAATCGCCTCCAGGGCGACTTTGACGGCGTTCTCCGACGCGTAAAGCAGGCAGGCTGCCGCATCTTTACGCGAAGGTCGACCAGCGTCAGCCGCCTCAGCAGTCCGGTAACTAAAGGCCCGCGCGGATTGCAGCGCGGTGTACATGTCGGCAATCTTGCCCTGCATCAATTCAAAAGTACCGATGGCCTGACCAAACTGTTTACGCTCGTGGACATAAGGCAGGGTGATATCCATCGCCGCCTGCATTATTCCCAGCGGCCCCCCGGACAGGGTCACTCGCTCGGTATCGAGGCCACGCATCAGCACTTTTACCCCCTGGTTCACCTCACCCAGCACGTTCGCTGCGGGAATCTCGCAATCCTTGAATACCAGTTCGCAGGTGTTGGAGCCACGCATACCCAATTTATCGAGTTTTTGCGCGGTGCTGAATCCCGGCATCTCCTTTTCGACGATAAACGCGGTCATCGCCCGGCTGCCCTGGTCTACCGGTGCGGTGCGCATATAGACAATTAGCACGTCGGCATCCGGGCCGTTGGTGATCCACATCTTGTTACCGTTGGCAATCCAGACATCACCCTTTTGCTCGGCCGAACAACGCATGGAACCGACCACGTCGGATCCCGCACCCGGCTCGGACATGGCCAGGGCACCCACATGCTCACCACTACATAGTTTAGGTAGATATTTTTGCCGCTGGGCCTCATTGCCATTGAGATAGAGGTTGTTCACGCAGAGATTGGAGTGAGCGCCGTAAGAAAGCCCAATGGAGGCCGATGCCCGGGAAACTTCTTCCACCGCTACCAGATGGGCCAGGTAGGAGAGAGCACTGCCACCATAGGCTTCGGGGATGGTGATTCCCAGCAGGCCCATTTCGCCAAATTTTTGCCATAGATGCATGGGGAATTCGTTTTCCCGATCAACCTCCTCGGCCAGGGGGGCCACTTCCGCGTCGGCGAAACGCTTTACCGCTTCACGCAGGGCATCAACATCGTCATTTAGAGTCAGATCAAAGGACATGGCTGGCTTCTCCGCAGCTAGTCATAACAGGTAAGGATTTCTTCAACTGTGAGGCGTTCGGTGCGGTAGTTGTTTACCGCCGCCGCCGAATCACCATAACCGATGGAGAGTCCGCAGACCATAGAGTGATTTTCCGGCGGGGAAATGTGTTGTTCGACCACCTCCGGATACATCGCCAGAGCAAACTGGGGGCAGCTCTCCAACCCCAGGCCCCGGGCGGCGAGCATCACGCTCTGAATAAACATACCCATATCGACCCAGGAACCTTTAGCCATTACTCTGGGAATATAAAAAAACATTCCGGCAGGTGCGCCGAAAAAGTCAAAGTTCTGCAACATGGATTTCATCCGCGCGGGCTTGTCATCCCGGGCGACGCCCTGAGCCTCATAAAGCATGTAGCCGCAAGTCCGGCGGCGCTGCAGGTAGGGTTCGTGCCAGTCTTGCGGATAATAGTGGTAGTGGGCGCTCTCAGCTCCTCCTGCGGAAACATGAGCGAGCAGATCCGCGCTGATCGCATCACGGGTTTTACCGGTGACACCGATCACCTGCCAGGGCTGGCAGTTGGTGCCAGAAGGTGCCCAGCGAGCGGTTTCGATAATTTTCTTCATCAGCTCCTCGCTGACCGGTTTATCCAGGTATTTTCGGGTGGAAATCCTGTCCGTAATGGCACTCAACACGTCCATGCTCGCTCCCCTGTTCCAGGCTCAGCCATAATAAAAACGGGCGGGATTTTAACACTGGGACCGCGATAATTAATCGGGGTCGATTAATCTCCACCCCTTGGCGCAAGGTTTGCCCGGGTAATCGATTAAACTAGCCGCTTCATAAATTGCCCGCTCGTTGCGGATGCATGCAAGACTGACCTGAGAACCGCGCCATCCTTCACCATTAAGGCTTGTTGTGACCCCATCCCCTGCTGCTGCTTTCGGTGTCTGAATTAAACCGAAGCGGATAACGGCGAACCCTTCGGGTTAAACCGCCTGACATGCAAACCCACCACCCGGTTGAGTAACTGGACAGATGTCCCTGATTAATATTCGTGATCTCTCACTGGCCTTGGGTGCCGATCCGCTGTTCGAGCGGATTAACTTCAACATAGCAGCGGGTGAAAAAATTGCGCTGCTCGGCCGCAATGGCTGCGGCAAATCCACTTTGCTGAAAGTGATTGCCGGCCAACAGGCCGTCGATAGCGGTGTTATCGAGACCTCGCAGGGCATCAAAATAGCCACCCTGGAACAGGAACTCCCCGATGCCCCCCAGGAGACGGTATTTGAAGTCGTCGCCGAGGGGTTGGGTGAAGCCGGTCAACTACTGGCCGAGTACGCGGCCTGTAGCCATGCCGGACAGAGCGACACCCAGATGCGACGACTGGGTGAACTGCAAAATCGCATCGAACAGAGCAGCGGCTGGCAGATCAAACCGACTATCGACGCGACCCTTTCTCGCATGGCGTTAGACCCTGAAGCCCGTTTCGGTTCACTTTCAGGGGGTATGCGCCGCCGGGTATTACTGGCCAGGGCGCTGGTACAGGAGCCCGATTTACTGCTACTGGACGAACCCACCAATCATCTCGATATCGAAGCCATCGACTGGCTGGAGGAGCTGGTTAGGTCCTATCGCGGAGCGGTATTGCTGGTAACTCACGATCGGAGTTTTATGCAGGCGGTGGCCAGCCGCATCGTTGAAATCGAGCGGGGACGACTGATTAGTTTTCCCGGAAATTATGACAATTTTTTGCGCCGGCGCGCCGACATGCTCGTCGCAGAGGCCGAAGCCGAAGCTCGTTTTGACAAAAAGCTAAGCGAAGAAGAGGTCTGGATTCGCCAGGGGATCAAGGCTCGTCGAACCCGCAACGAAGGCAGGGTACGCGCGCTAGAAAAAATGCGCCGGGAGCGCAGCCAACGTCGCCAGACGGTAGGCCGTTCTAACATCAAACTCGATAGCGGTGAGAAATCAGGCAAGCTGGTTATTGAAACTCAGCAACTCAGTTTCAGCTGGCCGACCACGGCTAACCAACCTGCACAGCCTATTGTGAAAGATTTCGACACCACTATCCTGCGCGGCGATCGAATCGGCATTATCGGCCCCAACGGCTGCGGCAAATCAACGCTGATTCAGCTGCTGCTGGGTCAGATCCAGCCCGACAGTGGCACGGTGCGTCACGGCACCCGGTTACACCCGCTCTATTTTGACCAGCTGCGGGCAACGCTTGACGGTGAGCAATCTATCGCCGACAACGTCGCTGGCGGCGACTCCCACGTTGAAATCAACGGTCAATCTAAACATATCATTGGCTATTTACAGGACTTCCTGTTCTCGCCGGCCAGGGCGCGCACGCCGGTAAAGGCATTATCCGGCGGTGAGCGCGCTCGCGTGCTGCTGGCAAAACTGTTCGTCCAGCCCGGTAACCTGCTGATTCTTGACGAGCCCACCAATGATCTCGACATAGAAACGCTGGAGTTGCTGGAAGAGCTGATTGCCAACTATGACGGTACCCTGCTGCTGATCAGCCATGACCGCACCTTTTTGAATAACCTGGTCACCAGCACCCTGGTTTTCGAACCCCATGGTGTCAACGAATACGTGGGTGGCTATGACGACTGGCTACGCCAGCGCCCAACCCCAACATCCCCGGTCGCGGTTACCGCCGGGGCGTCAAGCCCTGCTGAAAAATCCGCCCCGAAAAAGGTGAAACTGAGTTACAAGGAACAACGCGAGCTGGATCAACTCCCGGAAAAAATCGCCGAACTGGAAAAGGCGATAGCGGCTCTTCACCAGGAGATGGCCGAACCCGAATTTTTCAAGCAGCCGGCCGAAGAGATTCAGGCTGATCAGGCGGCGCTCGCCCAACATGAACGCGACCTGGAAATCGCCTTTCAACGTTGGGAGACACTGGAAGAAAAACAGGATCAGCTGGCCCGTTGATCGCACCCGTCAAGCGGGAACTTCAGGTTAATCGACGGCGCTGCGGGGAAGGCTACGCTATCGTCGATTAGCGATTGCGCCCGCTGCCTTGCGGTCCCGATTCAAGCGACGACGAACCCCACTTGCTCTCGGAATGTTTGCAGCAATTTCCCGACTAGCCGGCTGGTCCGGCATCGACATAGTTGCTTATCGCCTGTGCAACCACCCGCAAGGCCCCGCTAACGGCCGCGGCCATATGCTGTTGAAATTCCTCAACAACCGGGTCCCTGCCCCGGCCTGCCGCGGCGTTAACAACCACGGCAAGCAATCCATAGTCGATCCCTAACTCTCTGGCTAACGCCGCTTCTGGCAGCGCGGTCATGCCCACCATGTCGCAACCGTCCCGTTCAAGTCGTTCGATTTCAGCTGCGGTTTCTAACCGCGGCCCCTGGGTCACGCCGTAGACCCCATCTTTCAGGCAGCTGACCTCCAGCTGCTCGGCTGCACCAAGCAGATAACCGCGTAACCCGTTATTAAAAGGATTAGTGAAATCGATATGCTGCAGGGGTTGTTCCACACCATCATAAAAACTGCCTTCCCGCCCCCAGGTATAGTCGATCAGTTGCTCAGGTACCGCCAGCAGCCCGGGGGACAACAGTTGGGGGCGTATACCGCCCACGGCACCCAGCGCGAATATTGTTTTCACCCCCAACTGCTTTAACGCCCAGAGATTCGCCCGATAGTTAATCCGGTGAGGGGCGGTATCATGGGGATCGCCATGGCGTGGCAGATAGATTAGCGGCTGGCCATGCCATTCCCCCCTGGCCAGCCCGCGAGCGTGAGCCCCATAAGGGGTGTCAACAGAAAGTGTCCTGACGGAGCGCAGATCCTCGATGTATTCAGCCCCTGAACCGGCGATAAGCGCTATGGTTGTTGTCGGGTTAGCCCCCCTCGTCATCGAACTGCGACCGCGTAGATCGCCGGTAAATTACGCCAGTAACCTTTGTAATCCATGCCGCAGCCAAACAGGTAACGATCCGGCGCAACCACACCTGCGTAATCGGCAGAGATTGCCACTTGCCGGTGGCACTGTTTATCGATCAGCACCAGGGATTTAACTGACGCCGGCCGCTGGCGGTGACAAAATTCAGTCATGCCCTCAAGGGTAACGCCCTGATCGAGAATATCGTCAATAATCAGCAGGTGACGCCCCGCCAAGGGAGTCGCCGGGGTGATTCCGGTATGCAGGGCACCGCCGCTTAACTGGTCCCGATAACGGGTCAGCTGCAGCACGTCAACCTGCAGCGGAAATACCAGGCGATCCATCAGTTTGGCGGCCAGGTAGCACCCCCCTTTCAGCGCTATCAGCATGACCGGATTGAGGGCCGCGTAATCGCGGTTAACCTGCGCCGCGAGGCGGTCAATATGACGTTCAACGGTGGACCGGTCGAACAGGCATTCTGCGCTGGCCCGCACCGAGAGAACTTCCGCCATCAGCTCATTATCCAAATGGGACCTTGTTTTCCGGGAGGGGTAAATAAACCACTACCCGCTCGCCTGGCGGTTGTAAACCTTTATCGGGGCGGGTCAGCAGGGAAGATTAAATAACTGCCTGACATTGTCTGCGGTTATTTTATCGCGTTCAAGATCGGTGAGCCCTTTGCTATGGTCGGCCAGCATTTCCTGAGAAAATGGCCAGGTTGAATCCGAGTGCGGATAGTCGTTCGCCCATAACAGATGGTCGATATTGAGCAGGTCCTTGACCTGGAACGCGGTCCAGTCATCCTGAAAGGTGACCCAGACATTGTCGCGGATATACTCGCTGGGCATCTTCGAAAAGCCTTCAATGTTTCCACCAGGGTTGTGGAAGGTCACCGCATGATCAATCCGATAGGAAAAATGCGGTAGCCAACCGGCATCCCCTTCCGCACAGACCATTTTTAGCTTTGGATGACGCTCGAATACTCCCCCGAGTACGAACAGACCGATCATATCCTGAATGGAGCGCATGATTTTCAAAAAGGCGTTCAGGGGATGACCGCGATTAACCTCCAGAGCTTTGGCAATCTCGCCGCCGCGAGAACTCAAAATATGGAAACAAATGGGCCTATCGAGATCCACGGCACACTGCCAGAGCGCGTCATAGTCCGGATGGTCATAATCTTCGTGCTGGGGGTTTCCCGGCATCATCATGCCGACAAATCCGCGCTCTTTAGCCAGACGAAAATCATCAATGGCAGCGTCAACTGACACCATGGCGGTTTGCGCCAGGCCAAATAGCCGCTCGGGTGCCTCGCCGCAAAAACCTTCTAACCAGCGGTTATACGCCTGAAAACAGGCGTTCATATAGTCATAATCCAGGTGACTACATAAAACCATTCCCAGAGAAGCGTAAATGATTTCGCCGCCGATCCCGTCTCTATCCTGGGCCAGGAGCCGCTGTTGCGGATGCCAGCCTCCCCTTGGAGTCTGGTCGAAGGTGGCCGTGGCGATATAGTTTTGCTGCTCCTCGTTACGCAATCCGGCCGCCGCTAACAGGCCGACGGTGGTCGTCTTATCCATGTCCCGCACATAGTAAGTATCAAAGCCGTCGGGATGACGGATAACGCGCGGTGCCACGTCGCGATATTTGGGCTCTATATGGTCAACATAACAGTTCGGTGGCTCAACAATATGTGAATCAGCTGAAATATGGCTTGCTCTCATTACTCCCCCTCCCAAGGTTTTTCGGCCATTGTAGCCCCAGGAGAGCTTGTTAACACAACTCGTGCCGGGGGTAATGATTCAACCCTTAAGTTTTGCGCAACATAGAAAAAAGTTCATCCTTGAGACGCAGTCTGGTTTTTTTACGATCTTCAAGGTAGTCGTCTGAGCTGGCTTGCGCACCGTTTTCGATGCGGACGATTTCCTGGTCAACTTCATGGTATTCATTGAATAAGCGGGCAAAATGCCGGTCTTCCATTTTCAGGGTATGAATGGCGTCACGGTATTCAGGAAATTCATGAATTAAGTCATGTTTATCAGTCACTTTGGGGATCCTTTAAGTTAAATCTTTGTCGATGAAGTTCAAACAACGCCTTGTCAAATGAACTCCCTAACATCTTTGGTTATTATGATCGGCTATTCGATTGATTAAGTGGGCACTAATGTCGCCTTTTGAGCGTGAAATAAGAGATTCATTTGACCCCTATCAAGTTATTAACAAAAGCGCAGCAGAATGCGCTTTCTGCTCTGTTAGTGGATGTACAGAAACAGCGTCACAGACGTCTGGTCTGGTTATCGGGTGGCCATCAGGAGTGCCTTGATTACGCCCGGGAGATATCCCGGTATCTGGATAACAAACCCCTCTGGATAACTGACCATCCCCCGGTCGGGGTAAAGCACCGGGGCACCCATCAAGCCGCAGGATTAATGGGACGGAATATTCCGACACTCATTTTTGACGCTCATCGCCGATTTGACCCAGACGCCTTCGCCCAGGGATGTGGAGCCATCAATGGCGGTGAATTGGCTATATTGTTAACCCCGGATGCGCTTGACTGGCCTGATGAACCGGACCTCGACAAGGCCCGCATTGCGGTTCACCCTTATACCGCCGAACAGATTGGCAGCCGGTTTATCCGCCGGCTGATTCTGCAGCTGGCACTGGATCGCCAGGTGTTACGCTGGAGCTGCAATCAGGAGTGGGAATATTCACCTTTTACCCGTGCTGCCCCAATCCCCGTCAAACCGGTTGACTCAAGCTCAACCTGGCTCACCGACGACCAACAGACTGCGGTGGAGGCCATCACTTCGGTGGTCATTGGTCACCGCAGGCGGCCCGCGGTATTAATTGCGGACCGCGGCCGGGGAAAATCCGCAGCTATGGGTGTCGCAGCAGCAAACCTGCTCGCTGTTCGCTGTGACCATATAGTGGTTACCGCACCCAGAAGATCAGCAGCTGATACGCTTTTTTCCCATGCAGAAACCTCCCTGAAAGAACAGGGTCAGGTGATCGGAACCCAATTACAGTTTATTGCCCCGGATGAGCTTATCGAAACACCAGTGAAATGCGATCTGTTGCTGGTGGATGAGGCGGCGGGCCTGCCCATTCACCTGCTTGAACAGCTGCTGCATCGGTATTCCCGGATTGCGTTTTCAACGACGGTTCATGGATACGAGGGCAGCGGCCGCGGATTTCTACTCCGTTTTAATCAGCACCTGAGCCAGGCCGCTCCGGGATGGAAACAGATCACTCTAAAGCAGCCGATTCGCTACGCCGACGGTGATCCGTTGGAGCAGACAATTTTTCAGAGTCTGTTACTTAATGCTGCGGTGGATCCGCGTAGCTGCCCTGAGACGATAGATATTGGTGAACTGGAGATTACGCGGATCAATCGTGACGAACTGATCCATGATGAAACCCAATTACATGCCATTTATGGCTTGCTGGTCATGGCGCACTATCGCACCCGGCCCATCGACCTGCGATTACTGCTGGATGGTCCCAATATCCGCGTCTGGAGCGTTACCTGGAAAGACCGCGTGATCGCCGCAGCACTCGTCAGCCGGGAAGGAGATTTTAGTACAGACCTTGCCGCCAAAATTTTTACCGGCGAGAGACGCCCGCGAGGCCACCTACTGGCTCAAACTTTGATCGGTCATCTCGGAATCGAAAATGCTGCCGCAATGGAGGGCGAACGAATCATGCGCATAGTCGTGCACCCTGAATGGCAGGGCCGAGGCATTGGCCAGGCACTGGTAAGCAGCGTCCGCGAACGCGCCATGAGCGAAGGTCTGCAATGGTGCGGTGCCAGTTTTGGTGCCACTCCAGAACTGCTGAGATTCTGGGGTCACTGTGAAATGCAACCGGTTTATGTGGGGAGTCGCAGAGAAACCAGCAGCGGTGCCCATTCGGTGATGGTGCTTTGTGCCCTCGATGAGGTCGGTGCTGAGTTGCAGATTGACGCAGTCGCCAGTCTGCAAACCAGACTGCCGCACTGGTTAGCGGAACAGCTGCGTTCGCTGGAAGTGTCAATTATCTCGGAGATATACAGTCAATTAACACTGACATCCCAAGGCGCAAATCTGCCGCCCGCTAAAATCGATAACCGCGAGTGGCGAGCCTTTGCCGAACGCACCCGTAGTTATGATGAAACCCTTCCGGCGTTGGTAGAACATTTCACCGCAGCTATGAATACCGGTTTAGCGACAGACCGGCTTACCGAAGCTGAGTTGCAACCACTGATGATGAAATTGCTACAAAAACGCAGCTGGAAAGCCGTGGCCCACTCCACCGGACTCACCGGTCGCGACCAGGTTATCAGC
>JAYNPV010000053.1:10165-13637 GCA_038113925.1 Gammaproteobacteria bacterium
GCGCAAAGCCTGTCGTATTCTAAGTCAGCGCTGACGCCAGTCCCCATAGAGTTACCAGGTTCACCAGGCAGTGCATCAGCACCGGCAGCACCAGCGTGTTATACCGAAACCGCAACCAACCCAGAAACAGCCCCCAAATGAAAATCAGGCTTTTATCGTAAAAGTCATACTGCAGATGGATGATCGACCACAGCAGTGCGGTGACGATGATCGCACCGGATACACCCAGTAATGAGTTGCGCAGACCGATAAAAATAAACCCACGAAAATAAACTTCTTCAGCGATGGGAGACAGTGCCACGACCACCAACCAGAACAGCGGCAAGGGTTGTGCACTACGATACACCTCAATCAGAAAGTCGGGATAAAGCGGTCGCTGCATCCAGTCGCCGATCCACTGACTGACCACCAACAGCACCAGGGTACCGGCCAGCGCAGTGATCCAGGCAGTCGCTGAAGCGGGTCGAATGGCCAGGTAGCGGGGCCAGCTAACTGAGCCACGCAGGCGGATCAATCGCAATACCGCCCAGACAATAAAACCATTCGCCACCAGGCTGGCCACGGTCAGATACTGGCCGTTTTCCCTAAGATTCAGATAAAAAAGTTGCTGATTAAAGTCACTGTTTTCGGCAGCAGCGAATCCCGCCATTAACATGGCAACCACCATATTGAGAAAAGGCAACGCGATGGCTATAGCACCTGCAAAGGCCAGGGTCTGACCCGCGCTCCAGGGCGTCGAACCTCCGCGATCAGGTGCGGGCGATGAAGGCAACGAATCAACCATAACCTTTACCGGTTAGGCAATATGGATAACTGAATGCCATATAATGAGAATCCCCCCGAGGAGTGGCTATTGATACGGAACATCACACTTTTTTACCCTGGTCTCGTTCACCGAAGAAACCGCGACTCCTGTTAAACCCTAAATTGAGCGATAACCCCGAACTATGCCCATAGACATCGAGTTTACCCGGCTTCGCTTTCGACGGACCAAAATAGTCGCCACGGTGGGGCCGGCCTGCTCGACCCCCGAGACCATAAACGAATTGATCGTGGCAGGGGTCAACGTATTCCGCCTGAACATGTCGCATGGCAATCACCAGAGCCACAGCACGGTATTTAACATTATCCGTCAGGCCAGCAGGGAAAAGAACGCCCACGTTGCGATTCTCGCCGATCTTTGCGGCCCCAAAATTCGTTGCGGCAAGTTTGAAAATGGTCAGATCGAGCTGGTCGCAGGCGAGTCTGTCACCGTCACTACCGAACCGATAACGGGCCGTCCCGGAGTGATTCCTTCGGCCTACGAAAATTTGCATTTAGATGCAGCCGAGCACTCTCGATTATTGCTCGACGACGGCAAGCTCGAACTGCTCGTTGAACAGATTAACGGCAAGGAGCTTAAATGTAAGGTAATTCAGGGAGGGGTATTAAAAGACCGGAAAGGAATTAACCTGCCGTTACGTGATGTATCCGCACCAGCCCTGACCGAGCAGGACTACGCGGATGCCCGGCTGATGCTGGGGCTTGGGGTGGATTTTCTGGCTCTCTCGTTTACTCGAAAAAAAGCGGATGTCGACCTGCTACGAAAGGTGGTGGAGGAATTTGACCCGCCGGCGGCTATTATTGCCAAACTTGAAAATCATGAAGGCCTCAAAAACGCTGATGAGATTATTGCCGCCGCCGATGGCATTATGGTGGCTCGCGGCGACATGGGGGTTGAGTTACGTCCCGAAGAGGTACCGGTAGCGCAGGACCAACTGGTATTGGCAGCCCGCAACCAGGGCAAACCGGTTATCGTTGCTACCCAGATGCTCGAATCAATGATTAATACGCTTCAACCGACGCGAGCCGAGGTGAGCGATATTTCCCACGCTGTGCAGAGCGGTACGGATGCGATTATGCTCTCTGGCGAAACGGCTGCAGGTGCCTACCCGGTTAAGGCGGTGGAGATGATGGACCGTATCGCCCGCCATAACGAGGGTTATCAATGGCAAATTGAGGCTTCAGATGAATTTAAAAGCACTACTGCCATTCCCCCCATACCGCTTCATTATGCGATTGCAAACGCCTTATCAAGTCTGTCGCATGATCTCCAGGTTTACTGCATTATCGTTATCTCCCGGGGCGGCACTTCAGCACTGACAGTGAGTTCAGCGCGACCGTCATCACCCATCATTGCAGCCTCTTCCTTAGCGGAAACCTGTCGAAGGATGAATTTGAACTGGGGCACCATACCGGTGGAGACCGATACCGACTCGTTTGAGCTTAATCCGCGACTGGCGAGCGAACTCGCGCATACCTCATTCGGAGCCACCCGTGGAGACCGGGTATTGCTTCTCAAAGGGTTTAACGCTAATCCCCAACTTCACGCTCCCTCAATCACTACGCTTTTTGTATGACCCAACGCACTGGCAACGTTAACTATTTCAGTCCAGAGGAAAACGCTTATGTCCAGATTCACCGATAAAGTTGCAGTCGTCACCGGCGCGGCGGGCGGAATTGGCAGTGCCGCTGCACGGCGACTGGTGGCAGAAGGGGCCAAAGTAATGCTGGTGGATATCGACAAGAACGCACTGGCAAGATTGAGCAATGAACTGGGCGATTCCAGCCGCTGGTGTGTTGCCGATGTCGGCAGCGCGCAAGCGTGCCAGCAGTACCTTCAGGAGACGCAGAATCACTGGGGAAAACTGGATGTTCTATTCGCCAACGCAGGTATTGAAGGGGTGGTAAGCCCGATACATGACTATCCTGCGGAGATGTTTGAAAAAGTCATGCAGGTTAACGTGCATGGGGTCTGGAACGGCCTGCAACAGGCGATGCCAGTGATGGCCGCCGGCGGCGGCGGAAGCATTGTAATCACCTCGTCAGTGGCCGGATTGCAGGGAGCAGCGGGCTTATCAGCCTATGTAACCAGCAAACACGCAGTGGTGGGTCTTATGCGCTGCGCTGCTATTGAAGGTGCTGCCCATAACATTAGGGTAAACACGGTAAATCCGGCACCCATCGAAACAAGGATGATGCGTAGTCTGGAGGAGGGAATCAGCCCTGAAAACCCGGAAGCGGTTCACGACCAGATGGGAAAGGCCATCCCTTTTGGCCGTTATGGTGCGGCTGAAGAAGTGGCAAGCATGATGCTCTACCTGGGTAGCGATGACAGCAGTTACTGTACCGGCGGAACTTATACTGTTGATGGAGCTATGAGCAGCGGATAGATAACGGATATCGCCTTCCGCTGGCGGCAGGAAATAGTGTAACAAGCCGATTATTCAGTGAGATTAACTCTGGCTAACACCTGATTACCTTTTCCACGGTATTCAAGACTGCTGAAACTGATCATTCTCGCTAGTGCAATGCCACGTCCATGGCTGTCGCTACCGCGCTCAGGCTCGATCTCAAGAAAACGTTCCCACTCAAAACCTGACCTTTCCCCATCCTTAGCACCAGGGACTGGATGAGATATCGGTTACTTTAA
>JAYNPV010000054.1:0-808 GCA_038113925.1 Gammaproteobacteria bacterium
GGGTCGGGTTAATAGCCGCTATCGACCACTCACTAAGTAGATTCAAAATATACCAGCAGCGCTGGCGTCAACAATCGATCAAATCTGGCGAAATATCATCACTCAGCGTTGCTCAGGCTTACCATGAACATTGTGCGTTATCTCCCTGATAATCCTATTAAAAATGGATCAAATATAAAAAACAAGGGTTAGTTAAAAAAATTGGCACCTGGATTGCATTAACCAAACGCACCAAACATAAAACTACACCCAATATTTTCAAAGCCAGGTCGAGCACCCGACGTTGGATTACAAACCCCTCTGGACTCGAATGGCACTAAGTTAAGGGTGTTTTGCGTGTTTTCACAGAACGCCAAGTAACCGCCAATCTGGTCTTTTAAAGGCTCTTTATCACCGTGACCAGGTAGAGAATGCCGTTCGCCCTGAGCCTGTCGAAGGGCGCCGTTCGACCGGCTCAGGACGGGCGGGGTGTTGGCTAAATTAACCCCAAAGGGGCTTAACTTAGTACCATTCCCCTCTGGACTCCCTAACGCAAGTCAGCACAAAATAGACCCATGGACACACCTGCTACCCGCCTTACCGGTTCAACCGGCCTGACGATACTGCGAGACAGCTATGGCCACCCTGTGCCTGAAACAAAACCAAGATCATCAGCGCCCGATCCGGTAACGCCACAGAACCATTATCAATCGCCCCCGCTTCCCAGCTTTGTGGTTTCGCCCAGGCAGCAGGTGGTTGCCTACGCGGTTATCGACAGCGTCGGGCGAGATTTGAATCCAAAACAAGGGGAATCCATCAGTATTCACGA
>JAYNPV010000054.1:818-3933 GCA_038113925.1 Gammaproteobacteria bacterium
ATTCACGCCTGAGAACTTTTCGGTCAAAAAAGAATCTCAGCCTTTTCACGCTGCACCCATGGCTTAATAGAGGTATGCTCACCGCCGAGCGACCGCATGAAATAATTTCATACAACCTATTGGCGAGCAGACATGACCCAGCCTCCCCAGACACCCGAACCCGACAATGAAAGCGCCGATTTCGCCCTGACAAGATTTAGCGAATACCCGCAACATATCTGTGCCATGGCGGCAGACTGTCGCCGTCACCTCAATATCTTCTCGCAAGACTTTGACCATCTGATACTTGATAACATCGAGGTAGTCAGTTCCCTGCGTAGTTTCGCAGTCGATAACAGCCGCCACGCGTCAATACGAATACTGGTGCAGCGACCCGAAAATGCGATTCAGCAGGGACATAAACTGGTTGAATTGGCCCGCAGGTTAACCAGCATCGTCGAAATTCGCCGACCGGCCAGCCAGCACGCCGCAGTCGCGAATGGGTTTTTGACTTTCGACAACAGCCGCTACCTGTTTAGGGAGCTGGGTGACCGACCCGACGGCATGGGTTCTTATGACGACTCGCTTCGTACCATTGAGCTCACCCGGCTGTTCGACGAAATCTGGGCGTTGGCCACGCCCGAGCCCGAATTTCGTCGCCTCGGTCTGTAATTGGGGCAAGCAGCTATCTGCGCTGACAATCAGTTGCGCCTTGACCGTTGGTCAACACTGCTGGTCTCTCTACTGTTGCTCTGCCTGAGCAACCTGATAAGCGCAAACGAATCCCTGACCGTGCTCACCCTGAAACATCGGCCGGCCGACCAGCTGTTATCCACGCTTGAGCCCCTGATGAAAGAAGGGAATTATCTCACCGGCGAAGGTAATAAATTATTCCTGCGCACTGACCCGGCGACGCTTGAGCAGGTACAACAGCTACTCGCGGCGCTGGATAAGGCCCCGGTGACGGTACGAATCACGGTCAAACAGGGAGCTCAGGTGGCAGCACAGGATCGACGGCTCGAGGGGGAAATTCGGGTGGGGAGGAGCACTGCTGGCGGAGAGCCTGTTAAATTTCAAAGCGCCCAGGGCAGCGATGAATCGACGAATACAGATGGGCTAGCCCTATCCATCGCCGGCAGCAGCCTGAGCACCGAGGACAGAGACAGAACCGAACAGACGGTGACGGTTATGGAAGGCCATGAAGCACATTTTTATCTTAGCCAACAGATCCCGACAGTTTCCTACCAACACGGCGTGTATGGTCATTTGCAACCGGGAGTTGAGTACCGCAGTGCCCTGAGGGGTTTTTCGGTGATCCCCCGAATCAATGGCGAGCAGATTCAGCTGACTGTTCGGGGACAACAGGAAAAGTTCGTCGGCCGCGACACTCTGACCGGTCAGCAGATAGAAACCACCCTGATCACCCGGTCGGGTGAGTGGTATCAGCTCGGTGAACATATCCACGGTGAAACGCTCAAACAGCGTGGAACCCTGCTACGCACTGACCTGCGCAACAACCAGTATCAATCGATTCTGATCAAAGCTGAGAAAATTCATGAAGATAACGACTAACCTGACTATTATGAGCCAACTGTTACTGCTGCTGTTTATCTGCGGTTATTCTTCACTGGCCCCCGCCGGGGTGTATCGCTGGGTTGACGCTAATGGTCAGGTCCATTTCGGCGAGCGACCACCAACAGGCACGGAAGCAGACGAGGTACAGCCGCCGCCCCCACCGGCATTATCCCCCGAGCTTGGAAGCGAGCTTCGCAAGCAGTTCGAACAGCGCCAAGCCGACTACACTACCAATCGGAAAGCGACCAAAAAAGCGCAGCAGGAAGCCGCTGACCAGGCGGCCGAACGGGCCAGAAACTGTGCACAGTCCCGGGCAGCGATAAACAGCATCAACCAGTTTATGAATAAACGCATGTTCGATGATGAGGGCAACTACATCGAGCAGCCTGCCAGGGAGAAAAAGCTCGCAAAAGCCCAAGAATCTGTCGAGTACTGGTGTGACTAGCCCCCCGATCATTTCCCGAATGGTTGACAGCCCCATCAGTGCGGCTATCAACGCGCTGATTCTGGCACTCATTGTTCTAGCCCTTACCGGACTTTTTCAGCAGCGGCCAGTGCACCATTACCGTGACCCAACACGGCAGGCAGTAACCACCTCTACGCCGACGATCAATTCTATAGAGCTGCTGATGCGTGCCAACCTGTTTGGCATGGATACCAAGGTAAAAGAACCCGAACCGGGCCTGAACGCGCCCCCCACCCGTCTCGACCTGGTGTTAAGAGGCGTTCTGGAGGCAAAAAACCCGGCGGACGCCAGGGCCATCATCGGCCTGAGCAACGGCCAGGTTAATAGCTACGGTCTCGATGACACTCTGCCTGGTAACGCGCGTATCACCCACTTCTATACCGATCGGGTGATTTTGTTGCATAAAGGAGTCAGGGAATCACTGCAGTTGTCACTACCGGTGGGTAGCCAGCCGCCGGGAAGCGGCGGACAAGCCTCGCCAGACAATCAGCGGCCAGGCGCCAGCGCCACTATCACCGGTTTTCGTGAACAATTTTCCCGCAACCCGGAAATCCTCGCCGATTTCATCTCGGCAGAGGCCGTCACCTTAAAAAACGGTCAATCCGGGTGGCGGCTGACCCCAGGTCGAAACAGTCAGTTTTTTGATCAACTGGGGTTACAACCCGGAGACCTGGTGCTGTCAATCAACAGCGTCTCCGCCGGCAGCGGAATGAGTCGCGTCGCACTGTTAAACGAACTGGCCACTGCGGACCAGCTCAATCTTAAAGTATTACGCAAAGAAAAAGTTTTATCTTTTTATTTTACAATGATTAATTGAATTTTTTTCTGATTTAATGGTAGTCTGCTGATCACTCAAACACACAGCGCTCGTTAAAGTCGGCCGGAAGCTATCAGGATGAAATCAATCTGCCTTTCCCATTGTTATCTGCAGTCCGCGAAACGGCTGCTTATTATTCTGCTGCTGGTCGCTAATCCACTCCGAGTCCAGGCGCAGGAAATTACTCTGAACCTGCAGGACGCCGACATTCGTGCCCTGATCAACACGGTGGCGGAGGTTACCGGCACCAATTTCGTGATCGACCCCAGGGTATCGGG
>JAYNPV010000054.1:3943-13635 GCA_038113925.1 Gammaproteobacteria bacterium
CGGTCATCTCCAGTCAACCGATGAATCACGAGGCGCTTTACGACGTCTTCCTGTCCATTCTTGATGTTCACGGTTTTTCCGCCGTGGGCAGTGGCAAGGTGATAAAAATCATCCCTAACATCAACGCCAAAACCAGCGGCATGGTAGCCGGCGCATCGGAAACGCCCGCAGTGGGCGGCGACATGGTGACCGAAATCATTGAGATCCAGAACCTGCCCGCCCAGCAGCTGTTGCCTGCTCTGCGGCCACTGGTACCGCAATACGCCCACCTGGCAGCGTTTCCAAATTCCAATCTACTGCTGCTGAGCGACCACTCCTACAACGTCGAACGCATCCGCTCGCTGATCAATAAAATTGATGTGGCCACTCACCTTGAGACGGAAATAGTGCCCCTTGAAAACGCGTCTGCAAGCGAGCTGGCCGCCGTGCTCACCTCTCTGCAAAGTAGCGCCGGCAATTCCCTGCAGGGGGTGCAGTTTGTTGCAGATGCCCGTAGTAACAGCATTCTTCTCAGTGGTGACCTGCCTGGGAGAGTTAGGCTGCGGGGAATCATCGCCCATCTCGACTCACCGACGGGCGATCAGAACAACACCCAGGTGGTCTACCTGAACTATGCGACTGCTGAAGACCTGGTAACCATCCTCTCCGGTACCCTGGCCGGCGAGACTGCGGAAGATACCAACGCCGTCACCGTCCAGGCTGACAAGAACACCAACTCGCTAATAATTACTGCGCCACCGCCTAAATTTAACGAACTGAAGCAGGTTATTCGCAAGCTCGACGTGCGTCGTGCCCAGGTTCTGGTGGAAGCGATTATTGCCGACGTCAGCGCCGCGACGGCCGATCAACTCGGGGTACAGTGGCTGGTCGACGGCAGTGGCGATGGTCAGGGACCTATCGCTGGCACCGTGTTTAGCAGCGGCGGATCGAATATTGCCAATATCGCGCAAAGTGCCCTGGATGGTTCTCCGGTAGTCGATCAGGGATTAAGCCTGGCAGTAGGGCATTTTGACCGGGACGGCACCAGCTTTGCCGCGCTGCTCAGAGCATTAACCTCCGATGTAACCGCCAATATCCTCTCCACCCCTTCGGTGATGACGCTTGATAATCAGGAAGCGGAACTGCTGGTGGGCCAGTCGGTTCCCTTTGTCAGCGGTCAGTTTACTAACACCGGTGCCGCCGAAGGCGCTGTTAATCCGTTTCAGACCATCGAACGTCAGGACGTGGGCGTCACGCTAAGAGTGAAACCACAAATTAACGAAGGCAGCGCGATCAAACTGGATCTGCATCAGGAAGTTTCCAGCCTCGCTCCCGCCGTTGAAGCCGCCAGCGACCTGGTAACCAATAAACGAACCATCAGCACCACCGTAATGGTAGATAACAAAGAAACCATTGTGCTGGGCGGGCTGATCGATGATCAGGTAACCACCACTGAAGAACGGGTGCCGCTATTGGGCAGTCTGCCACTGCTGGGGCAACTGTTTCGATTTCAATCCACCCAACACGATAAGCGCAATCTCATGGTGTTTTTACAACCGCAGATAGTCAGAGATTCACTGGCAGCGCGCAACCTGACCGGCGGCAAATATCAGAACATACGCGCGAGCCAGCTGGCCCAGCGCCTGCAGGCGGAAGAGCAATTTTCAGGCGATGTGGCGGCACCGGTATTGCCCGAATTTCTGTCATCTGAATCTTCTACTGCATCCCCCGTCGCTCAACCTTAACCCGCGCCGGTGCCCGACCGTTCCCTATCTAGCGACCAGAACCTGGCATCGGCTACCCTCGAGCCGCTGAGTTACCGCTTTGCCAAACATCACGGGGTGCTGCTCGATAGCAACGACGGCGGCCAGCCGATTGCCCATTGCCGGCGGACAACCCCACCCCAAATCTTGCTGGAAACCCAGCGTTTCGCCGGCTCGCTGGCGGCCATTACCCTGCATGATGATGAGGAATTTGAACGGCTTCTGACCGCCTTTTATGAGGCGGAGCGCAGCAGCTCTACCCGAATCGCCGACGACCTTGAAGAGCGTTACGACCTGAGTGCCCTGGCGCAGCAAATGCCTCCACCAGAGGACCTGCTCGACGAAAATGCTGCTGCTCCCATAGTAAGGTTAATCAACGCCCTGCTGGCTGAAGCCATTCGCCAGTCAGGGTCTGACATTCACCTCGAACCCTACGCCGACAAACTGGTGGTGCGTATTCGTGTCGACGGCGTATTGAGTGAAGTACTCAGCCTGGACCCAGGACTGGCGTCGCTGATGGCCTCGCGAATCAAGGTTATGGCCCGGCTGGATATCGCCGAAAAACGACTGCCGCAGGATGGCCGTATGTCCGTGCAGACCGGACAACACCAGGTTGACCTTCGGGTATCCACCCTGCCCTCTGCTTCTGGCGAACGGGTGGTCATGCGCCTGCTCGACCAACAGGCCACTTTACTGGAACTGGAAGAGCTCGGTTTTGCCGGAAAGCAGATGGCTGAACTGGATCGCCTCGCCCACAGGCCCCACGGCATATTGCTGGTTACCGGTCCCACCGGATCGGGTAAAACCACCACCCTTTACGCCTTGCTGAGTCGCCTAAACGACCAGTCGCGCAATATCATGACCGTGGAAGACCCGATCGAATATCACATCAAGGGCATTGGTCAGACCCAGGTAAACGCCAGGGTGGACCTTGATTTTGCCCGCGGCCTGCGGGCGATATTGCGCCAGGACCCCGACGTGGTCATGGTCGGCGAAATCCGCGACTTCGAGACTGCTCAGATTGCGGTGCAGGCCAGTCTTACAGGTCATCTGGTGCTTTCCACCCTGCACACCAATAGCGCGGTAGGCGCAGTCGCGCGTCTACGTGACATTGGTATCGAATCCTTCCAATTGGCGGCGGGGCTTAGCGGCCTGCTGGCACAACGGTTGGTGCGCAAACTTTGTCCTGCCTGCAAACAGGCGGTGGCGGCCGAACCGCTCATCAGCGAACAACTCAAGCTGCCAGCGGATAGTGTGCTCTATGAAGCCATCGGCTGCGATCAGTGTGAACAGCGCGGTTATAAAGGCCGAATCGGACTATTCGAACTGATACCGGTTAACGAAGAACTGCGCCAGCTGATCCACGACGGTGCCGGCGACGCAGAGCTGGAACTGGCTGCCCGAAAACAATCCCCCAGTTTGCGCGAGAGTGGGCGTCAGTTATTGCTGGAGGGCAAAACCTCGTTAGCAGAACTTAACCGTATCAGCGACATATAATCCGCCGATGACTGAATTCAGCTATAGCGCGCTGGATGCCAAGGGACGAACTCGCCGCGGCCAGATCAGCGCCGGCGACGAACTTCACGCACGCAAGTTGTTGCGCGACCAGCAGCTCAACCCGCTGTCATTAAAGCCAAAACAGACCAGCGGCACCAGAAGCCGCATCGCAGCTGGCCGCACTCGTGACCGCCTGGGCAGCGCGGCACTGGCTCTGGTGATACGTCAGTTAGCGACCATGCTGGAGGGGGGGCAACCGCTTGCGGACGCCCTTGGTGCAATTGCCAGGCAATCCCCCGCCGCCACCCGGCGGATCATCGGCGGGATTCGTGATCAGGTTGTCGAAGGTCATGACCTGGCTCAGGCGCTCTCTCAATATCCCGACGAGTTTCCTCCGCTCTATATCGCGGCGGTCGCGGCGGGTGAAAAGACCGGCCAATTGGGTCGGGTACTCAATGAACTGGCAGACCATGCCGAACACAGCCGCGAATTAAAACAGAGCCTGCTATTGGCACTAACCTACCCGGTACTGCTGGCGGTGGTAGCGGCAGCCATCGTAATCGCGCTGCTCACCTATGTGATGCCGCAGGTAGTAGAAGTATTTGACACCATGGACGTGCAACTCCCCCTGCTGACCCGATTACTGCTGGGCCTGAGCGAATTGTTACGCCAGTTTGGCTGGCTGGCGCTGCTGATGGCTTTGTTCGGAATTACGCTGCTGGTGGTCGCCTGGCGAACCCCTAACGGCAAACGGCAACTAGATGCCCTGATACTAAGGACGCCGCTATTGGGCACCCTGGTCAATAGCATGGAAGTGAGCCGATTTACCCGTACCATGAGCCTGGTTTGTGGCAGCGCGGTGCCGGTACCTGATGCCCTCCAACTCGCGGCCTCGGCAATCAATAGCCGGCCGATTTATGACGCCATCATCAGCGCTCAACGGGAAGTCACCGAAGGATTAAGTTTGTCCATGGCGTTAGAATCCAACGGTTACTTTCCGCCCCTGGTGTTGCAGCTTATTCACAGTGGGGAAAGTAGTGGCAACCTGGCCGGTCTGTTAGCCCATGCCGCCGATTTACTGGAAACAGAATTTCAGGGCCGCATTAAAATGCTGGTTGGCCTGCTGGAACCGGCGCTGATACTGGCGATGGGCGCTATTGTACTGGCGATCGTGTTAGCTATCCTGGTACCCATTCTCGATCTCAATACTCTGGTTCAATAATTTTTCACGGGCATTCGAATGAAATTCTCCAGAAACACCCCGCGTCGATCCGGCGGCGGCTTTACCTTGATTGAGGTGATGATCGTCGTTGTTATTCTCAGCGTACTAGCAGCACTGGTGGTGCCAAGGATTATGTCGCGCCCCGGCCAGGCGCGCATGGTTCGGGCCAGTCAGGATATTCGGGCGGTCGAGGCCGCGCTTGATCTCTACCGGCTGGACAATTTTCGTTACCCCACTAACGAACAGGGCCTCGATGCGCTGGTGACCAAGCCCACCAGCCCCCCGCTGGCAGAAAACTGGAATATCGACGGTTACCTGAAAAAGCTGCCCAAAGACCCCTGGGGCGCTCCTTACCAGTACCGCCGACCCGGTAAGCACGGCAGCTTTGACCTCTATACGCTAGGAGCGGATCAACAAGAAGGAGGAGAAGGGGAAGACGCCGATATCGGCAACTGGACGCTGGAATGAACGGCACCGGCAACAGGCGACCTCAGCGCTTGACGGGCATGACCCTGATCGAGGTTCTTGTTGTTATCGCCATCATGGCGATTGTGCTGGGACTGGCCAGTTTTAGTTTTCAAAATAGTGGTCAGCGCCAGGCGCGCATAAGCGCAGAAAAACTGACGGCTCAGATTAACCACGCCGCGCTACTGGCAACCTTGAGCGGCTCTTCCATGGGCCTGGCTTTTGCACGGGACCAGTACCGGTTTATGCAGCACGAACCACCTCCTGCGGAGCTTCCCTGGGTACCCGCTACCCAGCGCGGCCTGTATCGAGTAACACTACCGACCCGGATAGACCGCCTGGCGTTAATGCTCGACAGCTCTGCGGTAGCACTCTCCGCGGACTTACCCACCACTCCGCAACTGGTATTTGCCGCCAATGGTCAGTTACCCGATTTTGAAATTCTCCTCAGAGATGACGCAGGAGAATCCGAATATCTGGTAACGGTGGCACCAGACCGGTTTCGGGCCCTATTAGCACCTCACTTTAGCGACCATTGAAACCTCTGATGAATGGCTATCTTCCTCAGCGTGGATTTACTCTGCTGGAAGTCCTGGTCGCGTTGGTGATCATTACCCTGGCGACCACCGCTGCCTATCAAGCAATGAGTAGCAGCGCCAAAACCCAGCAAAGATTAGAGCACAGCACCTTCGGCCGCTGGGTGGCAGAAAATGAAATGGCCAGTATCCAGCTGGGCCTGACCCCACCGGCGGTGGGCGAAACCCACGGCAGTTCGCCCATGGCCGGGCGCCTATGGAATTGGCAGCAGCAGATCTCGGTCGCCGCCGACCCGGCGCTGCGCAGGGTTAAGATTATCGTCTCCGCCGAACATTCAACAGGCCCCAGCGCGACCCTGATTGCATTTGTACTGGCGAATGATAGTGATGAATAACCTGGCCAGATCGCGCGGCCTCACACTAATGGTATTACTGGTTGCAATGGGGGTTTTTACCGTGGTTGCCACCCTGGGTTACCGTGGACTGCAGCAGACTATTACCGCCAAACAACAGCTTTCTCAGCACAGCGAGCAATTCGCCAGACTCCAGGGCGCGATGCTCTGGCTGGAACGCGACCTGACCACTCTGATTGCCCGTCCCGCCCGCGATTACCTGGGTGACCGGCAACCGGCATTTTTCTCTCAGGGAAAGGGCGATCAGATGCGGGTGGAGTTCACCCACAGTAGCCGCGGTAATCCGGCAGGACTGCCACAAAGTGACCTGCAACGGGTCAGCTATCACCAGGCCGATGACCAGCTGATACGTTCTTACTGGCCCCGGCTGGATGCCATGGTCAGCACTAAGCCCGGAACCGTTCCACTGTTCCCCGGTATTGACCAGCTGGAGTGGCATTTTCTTGATCAGCAAGGCGCCTGGCACCGCCAATGGCCGCCGATTAACCACCGTGGTAACACGCAAAGAGTGTTGCCGAAAGCAGTGCAGATTCGGTTCACGCTCTCTGAATTTGGTCGCATTGAACGCACCTTGATTACCGGGAGCGGCGAATGAGCCGGAATATGGCAGGCGTGGCGCTGATTACCAGCCTGATCCTGCTGTCCGTGATTACGCTTCTGGTGATGGCGATGACCACCCGCCAGCAACTCGACCTCCAACGCGCCACCCATTTCGGTCACGCCGCTCAAGCCCTCTGGTACTCCCATAGTGCCGAAACCTGGGCGAAACGGGTGCTCAATAGCGACGATAAAGAGGTTGATAGCCTGCACGATAACTGGGCGGTAAGTGTTCCGCCGATGGCCATAGAAGAGGGGCTGGTTGCCGGCTCAATCGTTGACCTGCAAAGTCGTTTTAACCTGAATAACCTGTTGCAGGCGGGAAAACCTCACCCGCCATCCGTGGCCCACTTTCAACGCCTGTTGACCCGACTTGATATCGATCCCACATGGGTTCCGGCTCTGCTGGACTGGCTCGATGAAGACAGCACCGAGTCCCCAAGCGGGGCCGAGGACAGTTACTACGCTAACCTGCAGCCCCCCTACCGGGCCGCCAATGCTTTAATGGCAGACCCATCCGAATTGCGGCTGGTGCGCGGGGTGGATGACCGGGCTTACTCAAGACTGAGGCCTTTTATATGCGCCTTGCCGGCCACAACGGGTATCAATATCAATACTGCGCCCGCGCTGGTGCTGGATACGATTACCGAAAACCACGCCCTTGATGTGGATGCGATAATCAGCGACCGAGAACGATCAGCTATTAACGATAGTAATCAATTGAAGCGCTATTTCCCCACCTCCACATTAACAGCAGGCCCCGCTCAGGAACCGCCCTGGCAGTCGGCCGGGCTGGTAATAGCCAGCCGTTATTTTCAGATGACTACGGAGGTTCGCCTGGGAGTCTCTCGCCAACGCCGCGTGATTCGACTGTTCCGCAATGGGCAGGATACCGTTTCTCTGAATCAGTCCCCGGTGACCGATTGATGACCCATCACTGGATTTTATGGCAAGGCAGCGAAGCCGATCACTGGCAATGGTGCCTGCCGGGCGCAGACGGCCGGTTCGAGTGTCCGGTACAGAGTGGCAGCCTGGCCACTGCTGCCAATATGATTGGCGACCAGTGCGCACATCTACTGCTACGCAGCGAACAGCTGCTGCTGACCACCACGTCGATCAATGCCCGCAACCGCAAACAGGTCATGGCGGCGCTACCCTTTCGATTAGAGGAACAATTAGCAGTCTCCCCCGAACAGCTGCACCTGGCCAGCCGCAAAAGCGATCACAAGGGAGAGTACCGGGTTGCCATCATCAATCGTCAGCTGCTACGGGATTTACTGGAACGGATGACACAATCGAGGATCCGTTTAGCCGGGGTATTCGCCGACGTAGAGGCGATGCCAGCGATGGAAACAGGAATAGCTCTGCTGGTGGATAAAGCGCGGGTACTGGTGCGGCCTGGTGCCGGGCTCAGCGATGAAGTGGGCTTTGCGGCCACCACCGCCACGACCGGGCCATTACTGGCGCTTATGAACAACCAACAAGGTACTGCCGCTGACCGATCTGAAACAACCCTGTACACCACGGGTGACCCTGACCCCGAATTATTGCGATCGCTCAGCCTCGCCAAAGAGCAGTCTCGATCCATCACCCAGCCGTTGGAACTACTAGCCAGGGGGCTCGATGCGGATCGGGCAATTAACCTGCTACAGGGCAACTTCAAATCCTACGTCCGGAACAAGCAGACACCAAAAATTCCCGCGCTGACGCTGGGTCTCCTGCTCATCCTGTTGACGGTGCAGGCAACGGTTTTATGGCTGGGAATCCGACACCTGGAAAACGAGCTGTCCTCCGCGGAGAATCATCTCAATCAAACCCATCAACGGCAGTTTGGTGTTGATTTTCCCGCTGACAATTTTCGCCAATCCGTTCTTGACAGACTGGCTCAGCGGGGCTCCCGCAGCGCCGAACACAGGGACGCCGAATTTCTGGAGCATCTGGCGCGAATCATCCGGCAGATGCCCTCGACCTTGACCCTTGATCAGATCGACTATAGCCCCTCAAGCCTGAAGTTGGTGATCCGCTCGCCGAATCTGGCCAACGCTGAAACCTTTCAACAGCGTCTCCGGAGCGCCCGGATCGCTGCCGACATCACCATTACCGACCGCCGCAAGGACCAGGTTTCGCTCACCCTAACGGTGCACGAGTCATGAAAAGGGCACTTTTTCTGATAACCGCCTGCCTGCTAATGGCCGGCTACAATCTTTCGCTCTGGCGTACCGAGGGAACCCTGTCGGCCACCCTCGAAACCCGTTTAAAGCAGATCGATTGGCTCGACCAGGCCATCATTGCCAGGGCAAGCAGCCCCCCCCGCCCGCCCGCCCCTCCCGCGAGGGGAGCACTGGCATTGATGAAACAGCTCGAACTAGAAGCTAAACGCGCCAATCTGGATAAACTGCTCACCCGTATGGACCAGCAGAGCGACCATGCCGTGCGGCTGATCTACGATGAGGTGAGTTTTAACCGGCTGATCAATTGGCTAAACCAGGTTCACCACTCCAACGGTTTGCAGCCTCAATCAGTAACTATCAAACGCCTCCCCACAGCTGGCCGAGTAACCGCCGAGCTGGAATACCGCTAACCAGTGGTCCTAAACTGATTGTTTGCCAATCACGGCTTAACGCATGCAGGACTATCAGGTTAAGTCTCAGGGGCACGATCTCTACGCCTGCGGAGTACTCGCTGCTCGGAGTATTGTTGGCCTGTTCTTCAGTTACCTGCGTCCTTATTCGTCAACCTTTCGGACAACCAAAAGAGTGACCCATTGGCGATTGACGACCATTCAACAGTAATTGCTGAATCGGTGACAGGGCGCTGTCGAGATTTCATCAAACGCGTTGAAATTCAATCGCCTCACGGGTCACCCGATCGGCACTCTGGAATCCTCTGACACCGACCAGACCTCTTCAGAATGCCGCTCCCCGCGCTGACCAGGGTCGGCCTAAAACATCTGGCATATTCATTGCTTTATTGTTTGCCCAGGTCGACGATCAGGAATAAAAAACGGGTTGGTAAAACCTTCCAGGCTGTCAAGAGGTTAGAAAATTGGTCAGGTTATTTCGACACTATGTGCCACGATCATTGATGTGGCTGGGCGCAGGGGAACTCCTTGTACTGCTGAGCTCCTGCTATATCGCACTTTTTTTGGTGATCGGAAACTTTAATGAGGGTCAGGCAAGTCCTGAATCCTTAAGCATTTATGTAGCGACATTTGTTGGCG
>JAYNPV010000055.1:0-3788 GCA_038113925.1 Gammaproteobacteria bacterium
CCGGAGGGCACTGATTAATATCGGCCTCACCGGCAGATATGGCGGTCGCGTAGGGGCGGCAACCGGGGAAACTGCACTGACCACACTGGGTTTGCGGCAATATCTTGTCGATTTTGTCGACCAGCGGGTCGCCCTCGACCCGAAAACGGACGGCAGCAATACCCAGCAAGGCGCCGATAAGCACCGCCAGCAACACCAGAACCAGAACCGCCGCCACGTCTAGCGAACCAGCCCGGTAAAGCCCATGAACGCCAGGCTCATGATGCCTGCCGTAATCAGGGTGATGGCATTACCCTTAAAAGGTAGCGGCACTTCTGCCACTTCGAGGCGTTCGCGCATCGCCGAAAACAGCACCAGCACCAACGCAAAACCGAGCGACGCGCCCAACCCGAACAGCAGTGACTCAAAAAAACTGTTCTGCTGCTGCACATTTAACAGGGCAACACCCAGCACCGCGCAATTAGTGGTGATCAGGGGCAGATAAATACCCAATACCTGAAACAATACCGGGCTGGTCTTATGAATAAACATCTCGGTGAACTGCACCACCCCGGCTATCACCAGGATGAAACTGATAGTGCGTAAGAACTCCAGCCCAAATGGCTGTAACAGATAAGCGTGCACCAGATAACTGCATGCAGAGGAAAGCGTGAGTACAAACATGGTCGCCATGGCCATGCCCAGCGCCGTTTCCAGTTTTTTAGAAACCCCCATAAACGGACACATGCCTAGAAATTTCACTAATACGAAATTGTTGACCAGCGCGGTGCTGACGAGGATTAACAGATAATTTGTCATCAAAACCTGGCGGGTGACGAACCCGTGGGTTAGTGGTGCCCGCGGCAACGGGAACCGATCGGGTAACGAGCTATTATAGCGGGGATGGCCGACTCTGCCCTAAGGGACAGCACCCATTCGCAGCGCCAGAGGCCAACCTTAGCGACAATGTGTATCGAAATCAGTCACCGCTTTTTCGGTCATCTCTCGGCGGCCCTGCTCGGAGATATATTCGCGCTCACCCGCTTCGTTTTGCCGATAGTAGACCACGTGACCATTTTTCAGCTCATCAATCCCGGCGGCCAGCACCTGCAACAACCGTTGTCGGTTATCCTTTTGAGTGCTATCCGTACCGATAGTTTCCGCAGGTTTCACCACCACCGGCCGGGCATTGCCGTGGGTCGGTTTGTCACCGAAATGGACCTGCCCCTTGTCATCGGTCCATTGAAATACCGAGGCCGAATCTGCGGCGCTGACCCATAAGGGCACCAGGATCAATCCCGCCAGGGCCACTATTTGCACCCGGGACAATGAGATAATCCCCGTTCTGTTCAGATAGTTCATTTCACGCTTTCAAACCTGGCAACCGCTATGACCGCCGCAGTATATCCGCCCAACCCCGCCATGCGCATGGCCGACATTGAACCCTTTCACGTCATGGAGATGATGGCACGGGCAGCGGAACTGGAACGGCAGGGCCGTGACATCATTCACATGGAAGTGGGAGAACCGGATTTCACCACCGCAGAACCGATCATCGCCGCAGGAATGGCGGCCCTGCGCTCGGGCCAGACCCATTACACGCTGGCGACCGGTCGCTCAGCCCTGAAAGAGGCGGTCGCCCACTGGTACCAGAGTCGTTACCGGACAGAAGTTCCGGCGCGCCGAATCCTTATTGCCGTGGGCGCATCGGGGGCACTCCAATCGGTATTCTGGTCCCTGCTTAACCCCGGAGATGAAGTGTTGCTGGGGGATCCGGGTTACCCCTGCAATCAGAATTTTGTCCGTCTTGCCGGTGCCGTGCCCATCCTGCTGCCCACCCGGGCCGACAATGGCTGGAAGCTCACCGCCGATCAGGTTCGCTCCGCAATCAGCCCTAAAACCAGGGCATTGCTGATCGCGTCGCCCAACAACCCCACCGGCACGGTAATGACCCGCGATGAACTCACCGGGATCGCGGCCATTTGTCGCGACCGGGGCGTGGCACTGATCGTCGACGAAATATATAGCGGCCTGATCTATGATCTGCCCGATTTCACCGCCTGCGAACTCGGACCTGAGGTCTTCGTGATCAATAGTTTCTCCAAATACTTCGGGATGACCGGCTGGCGCCTGGGCTGGGTGGTCTGCCCGGAAACATTTATTCGGCCACTGGAAAAACTGGCACAAAATTTATTTATCTCACCGCCGACCATGGCCCAGCATGCGGCAGAGGCGGCTTTTCTGCCTCACACCATCGAGGTTCTTGAGCAGCGACGGCAACAATTTCGTCAGCGCCGGGATTTTCTGCTGCAAGAATTACCTGCCCTGGGTTTTAAAATTAGCCGGGTGCCGGATGGGGCCTTTTACCTGTTTCTCGATATTCGCCCGTTCGGTCTTTCCAGCCAACAGTTTTCCCAGCACATGCTGGAACATGCCGGCGTCGCCATCACCCCGGGCATCGATTTTAGCCAACACTATGGCAACGATTATGTCCGCCTGGCCTACACCACGGAACTCGACCGCTTGCAGCAGGCCATCAGCCATATCGGCGAGGCATTAACCTTGCTGGGCTAGGAGCCCGTCGGATTTAAGAAGGTTAAGAGGTGTGGTTATTGCCGATTGCGCCCCCACACGCGTCACTGGTATCGATTATAGGAGCGACTTCATTCGCGACCGCCACCCTTTCTACCGCCCCGCGGTCGCCACTCAAGTCGCTGCGACGAAAATCTCAGCTGTTCAGGCAATCAACAACTGTATTGCTCGTGTATTGCTCGATTTTGACCGGGACCTCAAGTCCCGGGCAAAAAAAAGCCGGCGTGGCAGGGGACCAGGCCGGCAGGGGTTTCCCATCAGAGGAGGAATAGGGTTACCGGGCACCAACACCTAACAGGCAGACGCGCACGGTTTTCAGTGCCACCAGCATATCCAGCAGCAGGTTGCTGTGTTGCAGATAAAAGAGGTCATACTCAAGCTTGTTACGACTGTCTTCGGCAGAGGCGCCGTAGGGGTAATGCACCTGCGCCCAGCCGGTAATACCGGGTTTGGCCAGGTGGCGGGCGTCGTAATGGGGGATAGTTTCGCTGAGTTCACTAACAAACTCGGGGCGCTCCGGACGGGGTCCCACCACGCTCATATCGCCGCGGATAACGTTGATAAATTGCGGCAATTCATCGATTCGGGTATTGCGCAAAAAACCACCCACCCGGGTAATGCGAGAATCGTTCCTGCTCGCCCACTGGACGCCATTTCGCTCGGCGTCGGTCACCATGGAGCGGAACTTGATTACCGAGAAATGGTGGCCATCGCAGCCCACCCGGGTTTGCCGATAAAACACCGGGCCTTTACCCCGCGATTCGACCAGAATAGCGGCGGCGGCAATCAGCATCACCGGCAACGCCACCAGCAGCGCCAGAACCGACACCACCAGATCAAAGGCGCGGGTTAAACCGTGGGAGCGTTGCTGACAACCAGGCTGCTGTTGCCAGGGCGAATCTACCAGCTGTTCCAGATCAATACGGCATTCGCTGCCGGCCGAAACAGATTTGCGAATCAGGGTGTTGGTCATTTTTATTGGCGCCTTGAACTGATGGATAACCCGGGCAACCTTTATTTTTTCGTGGTTGGCCTCGTTGCCACCCTTAAAGCAACCGCTGTGCCAACTTGATATTTGCGCAGTGAAGTTTTTATAAGTATTTGTTCTTAAACAAAAGTCGATGTCTTTTTCCGCATCCTTCTCCCCTGGCCAATAGGGCGATCATGCGGACAGTGTTGAAATCACAACTATCAATCGTTGAGAAGTCGGCGACCGC
>JAYNPV010000055.1:3798-5733 GCA_038113925.1 Gammaproteobacteria bacterium
GCGGCGCAGCGGCCAAAGAGGCTAATCGCGGGTAGCGGCCACCATTTGCGCCACCGCTTCAGGATCAACCCGCTGCATCAGCGGCTTAAACCTGTTGATGCGGTGCCCTAGCAGGGGGGCGGATATCTCCGCCCAGTCAAGCTGCTGCAAACCCAGGAATTCCTGACTGTCTTCAGCCAGCTTCGGCAATATCGGCGTTAAATAGGTCACCAGCACCCGAAACAGATTAATTGCCTGACTGTATATTGCGCTCACTTGCTCCTCATTGCCTTCCTGCTTGGCCAGCGACCAGGGGGCCAGCTCAGCCAGATATAGATTGGCTCGATCAGCCAGTGCCATTACCAGGCGGCATACTTTTGAATATTCCCGGGCCTCATAGGCGATGCCGATCTGCTCACCCGCCTCCACAAACTCTGCGTAAAGCCCCGGATTGTGAAGCGTGGTCGCTAACTCACCCTGCATTTTTTTAACGATATACCCGGCACTGCGCGAAGCAATGTTAACCACCTTGCCCACCAGGTCAGAATTCACTTTCTGCACAAAGTCATCGAGATTCAGATCAAGGTCTTCGACCCCGCTACCGAGTTTGGCGGCGAAGTAGTAGCGCAGGTATTCCGGATTCAGATGGTCAAGGTAGGTTCGCGCCTGAATGAAGGTACCGCGAGACTTCGACATCTTCTCGCCGTTAACCATCAGAAAGCCGTGCACGTTGACCCGCTCTGGGGTGCCATAGTCTGCCCCGTGCAACATCGCCGGCCAGAAGAGGGCGTGAAAATAAAGAATATCCTTACCAATGAAATGATGAATTTCACGCGCTGCCCACTGCGTTCGCAGTTGCTCCAGGGTCACTTCACCCCGCTGCTGTTTCAGCCAGTTCCAGTAACTGGCGAGGTAGCCTATGGGCGCATCCAGCCAGACGTAGAAAAATTTGTCATCGGTACCGGGAATACGAAAGCCAAAATAGGGCGGATCGCGGGAGATATCCCAGTCGCGCAGCCCGCCCTCAAACCACTCCTGGATTTTATTGCTTACCTGTTCGTCGAGATGACCGGCCCGGGTCCACTCGGCCAGGTAATCCTGAAAGTCCTGAAGATGAAAAAAATGATGCAATGATTCGCGGGTTTCCGGAACGCTTCCGGTCAATACAGAGCGCGGATTGATCAGCTCCATGGCGCCATAGGTTGCCCCGCAACGCTCGCAGTTATCGCCGTACTGATCTTCCGCATGACAGCGCGGACAACCGCCACGGATATAGCGATCCGCCAGAAACATGCCCTTCTCGCCATCATACGCCTGGGTGACCGGATACTCCTTTATGTTCCCGGCCTGCTGCAGCCGCTGATAGATATCCTCCGCCAGCAGACGATTTTCTTCTGAATGGGTGGTGTGGTAATTGGAAAACTCAATACCAAAGTCGGCAAAATCAGCCCTGTGCTCTTCACCAATTCTCGCCACCAGCTGCTCCGGGGTGATGCCCTCGCTCTCTGCCCGCAGCATGATGGGTGCGCCGTGGGCATCGTCAGCACAAAAATAGAGGCAGTCATGGCCGCGGCCGCGCATGTAGCGAACCCAGATATCGGTCTGCAGGTACTCCACCAGGTGGCCGATATGAATAGAACCATTGGCATAGGGCAGGGCACTGGTGACAAGAATTTTTCGCTGTTCAGCCATGATCAAAAATTACAGTAAGACAGGGTGGATCGAACGCCCTTTCGGCGTCAACCCACTGAAATTTTGGGGGCGCAAGGATAGCAGACCAGGGGCGGGGGTGCGTGCTAATATTTGTCCCGGCCCGCTCAGGAATCAAGCAGTTAATCCTGATCCTTCACGGCCCCTCCTATAACCAACCGCTACCAGATACGGATCTTCCCTTGCCTTCAATAAATGAATCGGCAATCAACGAGGCGCTCAGCCACGTGATTGTCCAACCCGCCG
>JAYNPV010000055.1:5743-13556 GCA_038113925.1 Gammaproteobacteria bacterium
GACCTGATCAGCAACAAAAACCTGCGCTCTGTGCAGATTGACGGCGATAAAGTTAGCGTCAATCTGCGTTTCGGGTTTCCCGTCGCCCGGCAAAAAGCAGCAATAACCGCCCAGGTTACCGAAGCGATCATGGGCGGGACAGGCGCACAAAGTGTCGCTGTCAATATCGAACAGAAAATTGCCGCTCACGCGGTGCAGAAAAACGTCGAGTCCATCCCCGGGGTTAAAAACGTGATCGCCGTGGCCTCCGGCAAGGGTGGCGTTGGTAAATCCACTACCGCGGTGAACCTTGCGCTGGCACTGGCGTATGAAGGGGCAAGCGTCGGGGTGCTTGACGCCGATATTTACGGCCCCAGCCAGCACACTTTGCTGGGGACCGCCGACCGGCGTCCGGAACTGGTGGCCGGCAGCGAAAAAATGATCGAGCCCATCGTTGGCCTGGGCCTGCAGTCCATGTCAATCGGTTATCTGGTCGACCGTGATTCGGCCATGGTCTGGCGCGGACCCATGGTCACCCAGGCGTTGCAGCAGATTTGTCGCGACACCCAGTGGCATGACCTTGACTATCTGATTATTGATATGCCTCCCGGCACGGGTGATATTCACCTGACGTTAGCGCAGCAAATCCCGGTTAGCGGCGCGGTGATTGTTACTACGCCCCAGGACATTGCCCTTCAGGATGCCAGCAAAGGGTTAAACATGTTCAACAAGGTCGATATCGCCGTGCTGGGATTGATCGAAAACATGTCAACCCATATCTGTAGTCAATGCGGTCATGAAGAGGCCGTATTTGGCAGTGGCGGCGGGTCGCGCATGGCCAGCGACTACCATGTCCCGCTGCTGGGTAATCTGCCGCTTGATATTGCCATCCGCCAACAAGCGGATGCCGGTGCCCCCACCGTGGCCGAGAATCCCGATAGCCCCCTGAGCAAACGCTATCGTGAAATTGCCCTGGCGTTGGCGGCACAGCTGTCAAAACGGGGCAAAAATCTGTCGGGCAAATTTGGCGCTATCGCCGTGGAACCGAAACCCTGAATTAATTTGCCACTCACCCACCCGATACAAAGGAATTCAGTCACTTCATGGGAATCAAATCGGACCGCTGGATACGCCAGCAAGCAGAAGAGCACGGCATGATCGAACCCTTCGTCAGCGACCAGGTTCGCTATAACCAGGCGGGGGAAAAACTGATCTCCTACGGCACCTCCAGCTATGGCTACGATATTCGCTGCTCCAATGAGTTCAAGATTTTCACCAATATCAATTCAGCCGTTGTCGACCCGAAGAATTTTGACGACGGCAGTTTTATCGATTTTACCGGCGATGAATGCATCATCCCGCCCAACTCTTTTGCCCTGGCACGCACCGTGGAGTATTTTAGAATCCCCCGGGATGTGCTCACCATCTGTGTGGGTAAATCCACCTATGCCCGCTGCGGCATTATTGTCAATGTCACCCCCTTTGAACCGGAGTGGGAGGGCTACGTGACCCTGGAGTTTTCCAACACCACGACTCTGCCGGCAAAAATCTACGCCGGCGAAGGGGTGGCTCAGGTTCTGTTTCTCGGGGCCGACGAACTTTGTGAGACCTCCTATCGGGACCGGGGTGGAAAGTACCAGGCACAGACCGGAGTAACCCTGCCCAAAATGTAGCCGATAGGGTTAGAATTGGCCGTCTGATCGTAAGCAATGCCAATATCCAGAGGGGGCGAAAATACGATCAGGAATCGTCACCGTCATAACAAGTCAGAATAGAGATAAATGCGATGAATATAACCATAGCGGGCTTCAAAACTGCACTTACTGTTACCGCGCTGGGCGCGATGACCTGCGTAACCACTCCCGTCTGGGCCGATGATGAGCTCTGGGGAGATGCCGATACCAGTAGTAGCGGATCGGTCTATGACCCGCTGGAATCGGTCAACCGCACTGTTCATGACTTTAATAAAGTATTCGATGACTTTGTCCTCGCGCCGGTAGCCCGTGGCTACGACCAGGTCGCCCCGCAACCGGTGAAACGGGGCGCCAGCAATTTCTTCGATAACCTCTCTTATCCGGTAGTGGTCGTCAATGATCTGCTACAGGGCAAATTTATTCAGGGCGGCAGCGACTTCGCCCGGTTTCTGGTCAACAGCACCATCGGCCTGTTTGGCATTTTTGACGTTGCTACCCATCTCGATATGGTGGAACACGACGAGGACCTGGGACAGACCCTGGCCGCCTGGGGAGTCGGCGACGGCGCCTATCTGGTGCTGCCTTTTTACGGTCCTAGTAACCTGCGAGACGGAGTCGGTTTAATTGGCGACGCCTTTATTGATCCTCTTTACGACATCGAGGGCAACGGCGACCGCAATGCGCTGGTGGCCGCCAAGGCAGTCGATACCCGCCACGGCCTGCTGAAGGAAGGAGACCTTTTCGATGAGTCGGCGATTGACCCCTATGCCTTCATGCGCAGCGCCTATCGACAGAACCGCGCCCAGGAAATCAGCCAGTAAGAGCCTAGCGGACGACGGGAACCGGACTCAATAAAGCTCGGTAAGCCGGATCACCAGCGTACGCCTTTTCTCAAGGTGGGTGCGCTCAATGCGCACCGGTACATATTGGTGATCCGGCGCTAACCAGAACCGGGTGGCATACTTGCCCCGGCTGGTGGTCAGCAGCAACCGCACGCCCGGCTCAGTTTGGGTGCCGGTGGCCAGCGGCACCTCCAACGGCTGCTCGGCTTCCACCCGGTAACGATATTCGTAAACCCTGCGTTTACTGCCGTTGAAGACCGGCAGAACCACTTCTTTATCGCCGCTGGCCAGCCGCTGCGCCAGCAGTTGCAGGTGACTCAGCTCGTCGTGCAGGCCGTCAGTAAGCTCAATCGATTCCACCCCGTAGACAAGCCGTTTCGCTGACCAGTCAAACCGAAACTCGCTGGGATTCTCCGGCTTGCTACTGTTGGAAAAATAATAGCGTTGGGGCTGCCATTGACCGCTGCCATCGATACGCCCGCTGCTTAACTGCTCAATAGTGTCGTTGCTGAATACTCGACCCATGCCCCGGGGTTCAAGTCGCGTTGAATATCGATAATTATCCTGGTCAACCTGAACCTCGCGGCGCATTTCGCCGATCACCGATTGGCCGTAGGCGACAGAATACACGGCCTGCCAATTCTGTTCACTGGCACAGACTGCTCTCCCCAGCGATAACGCAATGGCGAGAACGAACAGGCCTTTGCGCCACAACCACCCTCGGCGTTCCCCAGCCAAAACCATTAACACAGTTAAATTTCCACCGGGTCGCAGCCTTCTCCATCGAGCCGCAGCGCTTCACACTCGGCATCCCAACGCAGGCGCCCACTGACCAGTAATTGCAACACCCGGGGATAGAGACGATGTTCCTGGTGAAGCACCCGATCGGCCAGGGTTGCTTCGGTATCCCCGGCGAGCAGAGGCACCCTGACACGTCCCAGAACCGGACCGCCATCGAGTTCATTGCTGACCAGATGCACCGTGGCCCCGTGTTCGGAGACGCCATCAGCCAGGGCGCGCTTATGGGTCTCAAGTCCCGGGTACGCAGGCAGCAGCGAGGGATGGATATTGGTCATACATGCAGGAAATCGCGCGATGAATTCAGCACTGAGAATGCGCATAAACCCGGCCAGAACCACCCAGTCGGGCCGGTATTCATTGATTTTTTCAGCAAGCGCCCGGTCAAATTCCTGCCGGTCGTCAAAGTCCCGGTGATCGACCACCAGCGCGGGGATAGCGCGGTTACGAGCTTCCTCCAGACCCAGGGCCTGTGGTCGGCTGGAGATCACTGCCACGATTTCAGCATCCAGCTCCCGGCGCTCAATCGCATTGGCAATGGCAACTAAATTACTCCCACGGCCGGATATCAGCACGACCAGCCGGGTCAACGAATATGTACCGACTGATCCGTATCGGCGATCACGCGGCCAATATCCCAGGCCTGTTCCCCCACCGAGGTCAACTGCGCCAGCACCTCTTCAGCGTCACCCTCACTGACTACCGCGACCATGCCGATACCGCAATTAAAGGTGCGATGCATCTCCTCATCACTGATCGCCCCCGCAGCCTGCAGCCAGCTAAACAGGGCGGACCGGGGCCAGCAATTGCGCTGCAGTTCAACCCCCAGATCCGGGGGCAGAATTCGGGGAATATTCTCCAGCAGACCGCCGCCGGTAATATGACTCAGGCCGGATATCTTTCCGGCCCGCAGCAGCGGCAACAGGGATTTGACGTAAATGCTGGTCGGCGTTAACAATGCCTCGCCGAGACTCTGGTCCGCCTCCCCGAACGATTCAGACAGAGAGTGATTACCCCGTTCCAGCACTCTTCTGACCAACGAAAAGCCGTTGGAGTGTAAGCCACTTGAGGCCAGACCAATGACCCGGTCACCCGCCGAAATAGCGCTACCATCGACCACCTTAGACTTTTCGACCACCCCCACGCAGAAACCGGCCAGGTCATAATCGCCCAGGCCATACATGCCCGGCATCTCCGCGGTCTCTCCACCTGCCAGGGCGGCGCCGCTCTGCTGACACCCGTGGGCAATTCCGGCAATTATGTCGGTGGCCATGTCGGCGTCGAGCCGGTCCACCGCCAGGTAATCAAGAAAAAATAGCGGCTCCGCCCCCTGCACCAGAATGTCGTTGACGCACATCGCCACCAGATCGATACCCACGGTATTGTGAACACCCATCTCGATGGCAAGCTTTAGTTTGGTGCCCACCCCATCGGCACCGGCGACCAGCACCGGTTGCTGATAGCCCGCAGGAATCTCGACCATTGCACCGAATCCGCCGATACCGCCCAATAATTCCGGCCGGGCAGTGGCCTGCACCAGTGGCTTGATCTGCTGTACCAGCCGGTTACCGGCGTCGATATCAACCCCGGCATCTCGGTAAGTGAGTCCCCCGGTTTCCTGGCTGCTCATGTTGCTGACTATTCTCCTGTTCACTATCGACCGCTCTGCGGCCGCTGGGCTTTTCCCTATTGTAGCCCGGCGTCACCACGGCTAAACAGCGCCACCGCTATTCAATGGCTAATCGCTGTCTCCTCGACAGTGGCCCCCGTCAGTCGATTAGAATAATTGCCATGCGCTTCCCTGCCACTCACATCCGGATGCCGGAAATCGATTATTCTGCCCGACCGGGACCCTCCCGGCTCTCCCTCCTGTTACTGCTGTTTGCAGCGCTGTTGGTTGGGTTGAGCCCTCGGTTAAGTGCCAGCTCTGACCCGTTTTTTCAGGCCGAGGTAAAGGTTGCCAGCCAGGAAGTGGCCGAACGCAACCGGGCGTTACGCGCCGCCTTTGCCCAGGTGCTTGTCCGGCTTACCGCCGATCCGGCGATCGTGAATCAACCGTGGACCCGTTCCGCTCGCACCAAAGCGGATCATTACCTGCAGCAGTTTCGCTACCAATCAAGAGTCGCCGGCCGCGACCATGACGAAAGTGAAGAGACTTATTTGATTTGCGATTTCAACGGCCCCGCCATTACCCGGCTGCTGGAACAAAATGGCATTGCCTACTGGAGCAGCGCCCGGCCTGCGGCTATCGCCTGGGTGCTTCTGGAAACCGATGACGGTGCCCGGATTATCGATGACACTCACCCCGATCTGGCCCCGGCGCTGATTCAGGCCGCCCGACGTACCGGGCTGGATCTGGTTTTGCCACTGATGGACCTGCAGGAACAGCGCCTGGTGCAGCCTTACCATATCCAGTACAGCGACACGCAGCCGCTTGCCGAAGCCAGCGCCCGCTACGACACCAGCATCTATATCGTCACCCATATTCGCGCCCTCGCCGAGGATCTGTTTACCGCCACCTGGCAACTGTCGTTCGACGACCAGCCCCTCTACTGGCGGACCCGAGAGCCCGCCCCGCTGTCCACCCTGCTCAACGAGACTCTGGCGGCCATCAGCGCGGAGTTATTCAAAACCTACAGCTATCAATCCCGGCCGGAGAAACTCCGCAGCCAACTACAGATTACCCATATCAACGACAGCAACCAGTATGAGCACGCCTGGAACTACCTGGCCCGGTTGCAAGGCGTTACCAAGGTCATTCCGGCCAGTTTCGCCGGCCGCCAGGCCGAATTCGTCGTTGAACACAGCGGCACCGCTACCGAACTTCAACGGGTCATCGAGCTTGGCGACACCCTTGAAAGGGAAAAAAACGGCCCTCCGCCGGCGACGGCCGCGGTGGGGGCTGACCAGAGCTTACACTCGATTTCTGAACCCGTAATTTCAGCGGCACTGCGTTACCGACTCAGCCAGTAAATTGCAATGCAAACGCAACTAAACCTCGATATTCAGTTACGGGTAGCTTCCCGCTTAAACAATTTCATTACCGGCAGCCCCCAGGCGCAGGAGCTAAAAACCCGACTTGAGCAACTGATCGAGCTCCCCAGAGAACAACCGATCTTTATTTATGGAGCGCCCGGATCGGGCAAGTCACACCTGTTGCAAGGCACTTGCCATCTGGCCCGGCAACAGGGAATCGTCGCCGGCTATTTGCCCCTGAGCGAACTTACCCGAACCACCCCGGACCTGCTCGCCAGCCTTAGCCAGTTAGAGCTGTTATGCGTCGATGACGTCCATTCGGTTGGGGGTCACGGGGAGTGGGAAAACGCCCTGTTTAATCTTTACAATGAATCTCAACAACAGCAGAGACTACTGATTTTTGCCGGTCAATACCGACCCGCCGATTGCGGAATTGAGCTGGCAGACCTTTCCAGTCGACTCAGCTGGGGATTGATCTACGCCCTGCCGGCACTGGATGATCAGCAAAAGAAACTGCTCGTCAAACAGCGCGGCGACGATCTGGGGCTTGCCATAGACGAAGCCACCTGCGACTACATTATGTTGCGCTGCGATCGGGAAACCGGCAAGTTAATGCAATTCCTCGACCGGATTGACCAGCATTCTTTAGCCAAACAGCGTCGCATCACCGTTCCTCTGGTGCGCGAGCTGCTCTAGCCCGCCACAGAGCGAACAGGCCCCGGAAAAGTTATGACAGCTGGAAAAATCTATCGCGCCGTGGGGCTGATGTCGGGTACGGTGCTGGACGGCGAAATTGACGTGGCCCTGATAGAGACCGACGGCCATCAACTGGTCCGGGCACTCGACTTTTACACCCATCCTTACGCCGGTGATGTACGCGATAAAGTCCGCGCCTGCTTTGGCAAGCGCACCCCGGATGCGGCGACAGCAACGGCGGAAAAGCTGGTGACCGATCTGCATATCGATGCGGTTCTGTCGAGCGGCTATAACGCTGAAATCATCGGCTTTCATGGCCAGACGATCACCCATGCCCCCGCGGACCAGTTTACCTGGCAGCTAGGTGACAGCGCGCGCCTGGCCCGGGAAACCGGAATCGACGTGGTCGGCGACCTGCGTCAGGCCGATATCCAGGCGGGCGGCCAGGGCGCGCCGTTACTGCCGCTCTACCACGCCGCCCGCCTGGCAGACCATCCGCGGCCGGTGGCCATTCTCAACCTGGGTGGCGTCGCCAATATTACCTTCATTGACGATGAGCAAATCATCGCCTTTGACACCGGCCCGGCCAACGCCCTGATGGATGACTACATGCGCATTCATTACCGGCAATCCTTTGACAACCACGGTGCAATCGCCGCCCAGGGCACCGTACAACAGGATATTCTGCGTACCTTTCTGCAGGATCCATTCCTCGCCCAGACTGGACCTAAATCTCTGGATCGCAACCACTGGGACCTGTCATGGGTTGATTCACTGGCTCCTGAGGACGCTATGGCCACCCTACTGGCCCTGTCCACGGGATCGATT
>JAYNPV010000056.1:0-3398 GCA_038113925.1 Gammaproteobacteria bacterium
AAACGCTGATTGATGTAGGCCTTGGTTACCTCACACTGGGCCAGAGCGCCACGACGCTTTCCGGCGGCGAGGCGCAACGGGTAAAGCTGGCCCGCGAACTATCAAAGCGGGACACCGGCAACACGCTGTATATACTCGACGAACCCACTACGGGATTGCACTTTCAGGACGTTGAACTGTTATTGTCGGTGCTTGCCAGACTCCGTGATCATGGCAATACCATAGTTGTGATCGAACATAATCTTGATGTCATCAAGACCGCCGACTGGCTCATCGACCTGGGTCCGGAGGGCGGCCGCGGAGGGGGGCGGATTATCGCCACCGGTACACCCGAGCAGGTTGCCACAGATGAACGCTCGATCACCGGTCGGTTCCTGCGAGAACTTATTCACCATTAATTGCCACGATCCGTGGCCCGATCCCGGGTAGGCATAAGGGCATAAAAAAGGCCGGAAACTTCCGGCCTTTTTATCTCAATAATTATAAACCCATCGGCAAATACTTACTCTTCGTCGTCGTCTTCGTCCTCAATATCGTCTTCAATCGGCCGGTCAACCAGTTCAACCAGTGCCATGGGGGCTTTGTCACCCGTGCGCAGACCGCATTTAAGAATACGCACATAACCGCCGGGCCGATCGCTGTAACGCGGGCCTAATTCGTTGAACAGTTTGGTCACTGCATCGCGGTCTCTGACCCGTGCAAAAACCAGGCGACGGTTCTCAACCGAATCCACCTTGGCGCGGGTAATCAGCGGTTCCACCACCCGACGCAACTCCTTGGCTTTGGGCAAGGTGGTTTTGATGATTTCGTGATCCACCAGGGACGCGGTCATGTTTTTAAACATGGCTTTGCGATGAGAGCTATTGCGATTTAGCTGCCGCCCACTTTGTCTATGACGCATTGTTTAATCCTGCAGGTAATATTTTGGTGTCGTTCTAGTCCCTGGCGGTCTGCAAACTGGCAGGCGGCCAGTTTTCCAGACGCATGCCCAGCGATAAACCATGGGCTGCCAGTACGTCTTTGATCTCATTGAGTGATTTTTTACCCAGATTGGGAGTCTTCAGTAACTCCATTTCGGTACGCTGGATCAGGTCACCAATATAGTTTACGTCTTCGGCTTTCAGGCAATTGGCGGAGCGTACGGTGAGCTCGAGATCTTCGACCGGGCGCAACAGCACCGGATCGACATCGGCTTCGGCCTGCTGATCTTCTTTCTGCGAAGTATCTTCCAGATCCACAAAACTGGAAAGCTGATCGTAAAGAATGGTTGAGGTGCGGCGAATGGCTTCCTCCGGGTCAATGGTACCGTCGGTTTCGAGCTCAAAAATCAGCTTATCCAGGTCAGTACGCTGTTCGACGCGGGCATCTTCTACACGATAACTGACCTGCCGGACCGGCGAATAAATCGCATCGATTTTCATGCTGCCGATAATCTCGGACTCTTCGCTTTCATCCTCACCCCGCGCAGCGGCGACGTATCCGCGGCCGCTGGAGACGGTCAGGGTCATATTGAGCTCACCGTCGTCAGTTAGGGTAGCGATATGCAGATCAGGATTAGCAATCTCCACATTATGATCGAGAGTGATGTCACCGGCAGTGACTACCCCCGGGCCCTTCTTGGTCAATGACAGGGTCGCCTCGCCATCAGAGTGCAGGCGAATGGCTACTCCCTTGAGATTGAGCAGCACATCCATGACATCTTCTTTCACACCCGGGTGTCCGGTGTATTCGTGGAGGACACCTTCGATACGCGCCTCGGTGATGGCTGATCCCGGCATCGATGACAGCAGAATCCGACGCAGGGCGTTCCCCAGCGTATGGCCGAAGCCGCGCTCTAGCGGTTCCAGGGTAACTTTGGAACGGGTATCACTGACCCGGTCTACCTTAATAACCCGAGGTTTTAAAAAGTCTGTCGCTGAATTTGTCATTAATACCCCTCGCTGGAGATGCTCGACCTTGCTCTGTTTATACAATCCCAGGTATCAGTACCCTGTGGAATCCTGATGTGGCCGTTGGGCCAAACCCTGCCCCGGTCACCTAACCACTGATAACCAAAAAAACTCCGGGGTGCCTGAAATATTCTCTGGCGGTTATCAGGGGTGAATCGGCAACCCTGGCTGCCGACCAATAATGGCTACCCGTTACACGCGGCGCTTTTTCGGCGGCCGGCAGCCGTTATGTGGAATCGGTGTAATGTCGTTAATACTTAAAATCTTGAAACCGTTGGCATTAAGGGAACGGACCGCTGATTCGCGTCCCGGGCCCGGCCCATTGATCATCACATCCAGATTCTTTACGCCATACTCCTTGGCCAGTTCGCCGGCGCGTTCGGCAGCCACCTGTGCAGCAAATGGAGTGCTTTTACGAGAACCCTTGAATCCGCAAGCACCGGCGGTACACCAGGACAGCGCATTCCCCTGCCGATCACTAATGGTGATGATGGTGTTGTTGAAGGAAGCGTGAATATGCGCCACACCATCAGTCACTACTTTTTTTACCCGCTTGCGGGAATTGCCTACTGCCATGGTTTAAATTCCTGTTTTACTCTCTTGAAGATCGGCCGTTACCGTTAGCGGCGAATCGGCTTTCTGGGCCCTTTTCGAGTTCGCGCATTAGTTTTGGTGCGCTGCCCCCGCAGCGGCAACCCGCGACGGTGCCGAATTCCCCGGTAAGTTCCCAGGTCCATCAGTCGCTTGATATTCATCGCGGTTTCACGACGTAAATCACCCTCAACGGTCTGGCGGCCAACCTTTTCGCGCAGCGCTTCCAGCTCCGCCTCGGTCAGATCCTTGATTTTTACGTCATGAGCGACCTTGGCGGCATCGCAAATCTGCCGCGAACGGGTACGACCCACCCCAAAGATCGCGGTTAACGCAATCTCGGCGTGTTTATGATCCGGGACATTTATACCGGCTATACGTGCCATTCTTTACTCCACACTTGAATGTGTCAGGAATTGATCGGGTGACCGACTCAACCCTGACGTTGCTTGTGTTTCGGATCCTTGCAGATTACGCGGATCACGCCATTACGCCTGATAACCTTACAATCACGGCACATTTTCTTTACTGACGCCCTGACTTTCATAACTACACCCCAAAAAGCAATAAAACTGATCCAAATAAGACCATTGACTAGCGGAATAACCCGCCAGCACCCTGGCCTTGCTTGCCTGATTTTTTCATCAGACTCTCGTACTGTTGACTCATTAAATGGGTCTGTACCTGAGTAATAAAATCCATAATCACCACCACCACGATCAGCAGTGAGGTACCACCAAAATAAAACGGCACACTCAAGTAAGAGACCAGAAACTCGGGCAGCAGACAGACCAGCGTAATGTAAGTGGCCCCGGCAACAGTCAGCCGGGTAACAATAGTATCGATATGTCTGGCAGT
>JAYNPV010000056.1:3408-8610 GCA_038113925.1 Gammaproteobacteria bacterium
GCTCTCCAGGACGCACCCCGGGAACGAAGGCGCCGGAACGTTTCAAATTATCCGCAGTGTCTTTTGGATTAAAAACCACCGCCGTATAGAAAAAGCAGAAAAATATAATCCCGATCGCGTAGCAAAAAACGTAGAGCGGCTGCCCCGGAGAGAGGGCATTTGACAGGTCCTTGAGCCAGTTGAATCCATCAGAATTGGCCGCCCATCCGCCGAGCGTCGACGGGAACAGGATAATGCTTGACGCAAAGATCGGCGGAATAACGCCCGCCATATTCAATTTCAATGGCAAATGGCTGGTCTGTCCCGCGTAGACTTTTCCGCCCTGCTGACGTTGCGCGTAGTTCACCGTTAACCGACGCTGACCACGTTCAACAAAAATCACAAAATAAACCACGGAAATAGCCAACAGGAACAGCACCAGAACCATCCCGGAAGAAATCTCCCCGGTACTGGCAAGTTCCATAGTGCCGCCGATAGCCGCCGGTAGACCGGAGACAATGCCACCAAAGATGATTAGCGAAATTCCGTTACCGATACCCCGTTCAGTAATCTGTTCACCCAACCACATCAGGAACATGGTGCCGGTAACCAGGGTAAGCATGGTCACCAGCCGAAACGCGAAACCGGGGTCGATAACCACCGGAAACCCGCCTGAGGTCTGGCGTTCCAGTGCCACGGCGATTCCAAACGACTGTACCGCCGCCAATATCAGTGTGCCCTGACGGGTATATTGGGTAATTTTACGGCGGCCGGCACCACCCTCTTTCTTGAGTTGCTCCAGCTTGGGGTGCACGCTGGTCAGCAGCTGCATTATGATCGAAGCGGAAATGTAGGGCATGATCCCCAGAGCGAGCACAGAAAAACGACCCAGCGCACCGCCGGAGAACATATTAAACATATCCAGCACGGTACCGCGCTGGGCTTCAAAAAGTGCCTCCAGCGCCTGCGGATTAATACCCGGCACGGGGACGTGCGTGCCCACCCGGTAGATCAACAGGGCACCAATCACGAACAGAATGCGATTACGCAGCTCCGTGAGTCCGCCCGCAGCACTGCGCTGCGCTGCGGTTTGTTTAGGTGCTTGTTTTTTCTTTGCCACGAGCTTAATCAGGCCTCGACGCTGCCGCCGGCGGATTCAATAGCGGCGCGGGCTCCGGCGGTCGCGCCAATTCCTTGCAGCTTCACTGCGCGGGTCAGTTCACCGGATGCAAATACCTTGGCGGTTTTAATGCCTGAGTGGATCAGACCGGCCTTTCTCAGCGCCTCAAGATCAACGACTTCCCCGTCGACCTTGTTTAACTCAGACAGCCGTATCTGGGCAGACACTAATTTCTTGGCGGAGCGAAAACCACGTTTCGGCAGACGGCGCTGAATAGGCATCTGCCCGCCTTCGAAACCGACCTTGTGAAACCCACCACTGCGGGATTTTTGCCCTTTGTGGCCCCGGCCGGCAGTTTTTCCAAACCCGGATCCGATTCCGCGCCCCACCCGACGGCGTGTCTGACGTGCACCTTCGACCGGAGATAGTGTATTTAACTGCATTAGAGATCCTCTACCTTGAGCAGATAATTGACCTTGTTGATCATGCCCCGATTGGCGGGAGTATCTTCGACCACCACGGTGTGATTGAGGCGGCGTAGACCTAAGCCGCGTACGCAGGCTTTATGATTTTCCAAACGGCCGATAGTGCTTTTGACCAGGGTTACCTGTACTTTTTTGTCAGCTGCCATTTCAGCCTCTCAGTTCTTCCAGCGAGAGCCCACGCTTGGCGGCAATCTGGTTAGGTGATTCTGCCTGGGTGAGGCCATTTAAGGTGGCAGTAACCACGTTGATCGGGTTGGTGTTACCAATGCATTTAGCCAGTACGTTGCGAACACCCAGGGCTTCAAATACCGCCCGCATGGGCCCGCCGGCAATGATTCCGGTCCCTTCTGAGGCCGGTTGCATATAGACGCGCGCGGAGCCATGCTCGCCGGTGATGGCGTAAAACAGGGTGCCATCATCAAGATCGACAGAGATCATGTTTTTACGGGCATCTTCCATCGCTTTCTGAATCGCGATCGGCACTTCTCGTGCTTTCCCCTGACCAAACCCCACGCGGCCGTCGCCGTCACCAACCACTGTTAATGCGGAAAATCCAAACTGCCGGCCCCCCTTTACCACCTTGGCAACGCGGCGAATGTTTACCAGTTTCTGGATTTCGTCTTGTTCATATGCATCGGCACGGGCCATTGCAGTCTCCTAAATTTCCAGGCCGTTTTCACGGGCCGCTTCTGCCAGGGCCTTGATACGCCCGTGATACCGATAGCCGGAGCGATCGAAGGCGACCTTATTGACGCCGGCAGCAAGCGCACGCTCGGCAATGGCTTTGCCGACGGCTTTGGCACCATCGATATTTCCAGTGTATTTGAGGCTCTCGCTAATGCTCTTATCCAGAGTGCCGGCACTGGCCAGCACCTGGGTTGAATCAGCATTGATCAACTGGGCGTAAATGTGCCGGGATGTACGGTGTACGCTCAGCCTGATCGCCCCTAATTCCCTGATTTTCGCCCGTGTTTTGCGACTACGCCGCAAACGAGTGATTTTCTTTTCCATGTCCGTAACTGCTCCGATTACTTCTTCGCTTCTTTGCGGCGGACCTGTTCATCGCCGTAGTGAACACCCTTGCCCTTGTAGGGTTCCGGCGGACGCAGCGCGCGTATTTCCGCAGCAAACTGGCCGACCTTCTGTTTATCGATGCCGGTCACCACTATCTTGGTTTGCGAGGGCGTCTCAATTTCCAGACCCTCGGGGACCTTCAAATCTACCGGATGGGAAAACCCTAACAGCAGATTGAGGGTTTTGCCTTTACTCTGCGCGCGATAGCCGACTCCCACCAGGTCCAACTCCCGACTAAATCCGGTGGTTACTCCGGTAACCATGTTGTTAACCAATGCCCGGGTGGTTCCCGACATGGCATTGGCAAAACTTGATTCATCAAGCGCTTTGACAGTCAGGGTATCGCCATCCTGGGCGACCTCTACAACGTCGTTAAGGGTCTGCTCCAGGTTGCCTTTAGGTCCCTTTATGGAGATAACCCCGTTATTGATGGTTGCCTCGCAGCCTTTTACCAGCCGCACCGGCTCTTTTCCTATTCGTGACATCTTTGATTCCTCAGGCGACGTAGCAAAGCAGTTCGCCGCCAACTCCGGCATTGCGGGCCGCACGGTCGGTCATCACCCCTTTGGGGGTGGAAACCACGGTAATACCCAGTCCGCCCTTAACCGCCGGGATTTCCTTGGCGCCGCGATACTGGCGCAGCCCGGGACGACTTGCACGGTCAATAGAGGTAATAACCGGCTTGCCCTCAAAATACTTCAACACCACTGTCAGGGAACGTTTGTTGCCCTGCCCTTCGGCCACACTGAAATCGTTGATATAACCTTCCTGCTTGAGCACTTCAGCCAGGGCAATCTTCAGGTTTGAAGCGGGCATACTGACATCCACTTTCTGCCGGGAAAGGCCGTTACGCACCCGGGTCAACATGTCGGCTATGGGGTCACTCATTGTCATGGCATCAATCCTATACTTATCGCTTACCAGCTGGCCTTGACCATGCCGGGTATATCACCGCGCATCGCCGCTTCACGAAGCTGAGTACGTGCCAGACCAAACCGGGAGTAAACCCCTTTTGGACGACCCGTGACCCGGCAGCGGTTTACTACTCGCACGGCGCTGGTATCGCGTGGCATTTTCTGTAGTTGTACTACCGCAGCTTCACGCTCTTCATAGCTCAAACTCATGTCGACTATGGTCGCTTTGAGGCGGGCCCGCTTAGCGGCTGCTTTTTGCACCGCTTTTTTTCGTTTTTCATTGCGTAAAATGACCGATTTCTTTGACACCGGACAGTCTCCTAGTTTTTGAACGGAAAGCGGAACGCACTCAATAGCGCTCTGCCTTCTTCATCCGTTTTAGCGGTGGTGGCGATAGCAATATCCAGTCCGCGAATCTTGTCGATTTTGTCGTATTCGATTTCGGGAAAGATGATCTGCTCGGTGACGCCCATGTTGTAGTTGCCACGGCCATCAAAGGATTTAGGCGATATACCCCGAAAATCACGAATTCTGGGGATAGCAATGTTAATCAGTCGATCAAGAAAGTCATACATACGTTCGCCGCGGAGCGTTACCCGGCAACCGACCGGCCAGCCGTCACGAATTTTAAAGCTGGCTACCGATTTACGCGCCAGACGCACGTCGGGCTTCTGCCCGGAAATCGCCGCAAGATCGGTTACCGCTGCTTCCATCGCCTTTTTGTCCGCGGCAGCTTCTCCGACCCCCATATTGAGCACAACTTTGGTTATACGCGGCGTTTCCAGCGTGTTGCGATAGCCAAATTGCTCCTTCAATTGGGGCAAGATTTCCGATTTATAGAGTTCCTGTAACCTGTTCATGACCTAATTTTCCCGCTGTTCAAGCGCCAAGTACTTCGCCGTTTGATTTGAAATAACGAACTTTCCTGCCGTCTTCCAATGTCTTGATGCCGACCCTGTCTGCTTTACCGGTCACCGTATTGACCAAGGCGATGTTGGAAATATGCACAGGCATCGCTTTACTGATAATCCCGCCTGGCTGGTTGGCAGCAGGATTAGGTTTCTGGTGTTTCTTTGCCATGTTCACGCCATCGACAATCACCCGGTCATTTTCGAGGATCTGATTGATCACGCCGGTTTTACCCTTATCCTTACCCGTTAACACCATCACGGAGTCGTTTACTTTGATTTTTTGCATGACTGACTCCTCAGATCACTTCGGGTGCCAAAGACACCAGGCGCATAAAACTATCGGTACGCAGCTCACGGGTCACCGGACCGAAGACCCGGGTACCGATGGGTTGATCGGCGTTGTTAAGTAACACCACGGCGTTGCTGTCAAAACGGATCAGCGACCCGTCCGGCCGACGCACACCGCTGCGGGTCCTTACCACCACCGCTTTATGGACCTCTCCCTTGGCAACCTTGCCACGGGGGGCCGCTTCCTTGATTGATACCCGAATGACATCGCCGATGCGGGCATAACGCCTCTTTGAGCCGCCAAGCACTTTGATGCACATTACTTGCTTGGCACCGCTGTTATCGGCGACCTCGAGCATGGTCTGCATTTGAATCATGAGTGTCTCCGAACCTCTTACCGTCCGCCAGAAGGTCTATCGCCTCCGGCTAAA
>JAYNPV010000056.1:8635-13292 GCA_038113925.1 Gammaproteobacteria bacterium
GAATTCTGGTTTACCTACGCGCCTTTTCCACGACTCTTAGCAGTCGCCAGTTTTTGGTTTTGGAAATGGGCCGCGTCTCTTCAATTTCGACAATATCCCCTTCGTTACACTCATTGGATTCATCGTGGGCATGAAAGCGCGATGATTTGCTGATGTACTTTTTGTACAGGGGGTGCTGCAGGCGTCTCTCGACTAAAACACTGATGGACTTATCCATTTTTGCGCTGACAACCTTGCCGCGCGTTTTACGTGGACTTGTTTCTCTATCGCTCATGAATCAGCCTGCTCTTTTTTCTCGTTCAATAAGGTTTTGATGCGGGCAATCTGGCGCCCCACCGCTTTGAATTGGGCCGGGTTACTCAGTTCACCGGTGGCTTTCTGAACCCGTAAATTAAACTGTTCGCGCTGCACCTCAGCGAGCATTTCCTGAAGCTGCTCACTGGATTTTTCTCTAAGTTCCTGAGCTGCCATGATCAGACTCGCTTGGTTACAGTAGTTTTAATAGGCAGCTTGGCCGCTGCCAGCGCAAAGGCCTCACGGGCGACAGTTTCGTCCACCCCTTCCATCTCGTAGAGCATCCGCCCTGGTTGAATCTGGGCGACCCAATACTCGACCGATCCTTTCCCCTTACCCATCCTCACTTCCAGGGGTTTCTTGGTGATCGGTTTATCGGGGAAAATACGAATCCAGATTTTGCCGTTACGCTTGACGTGACGAGTCATTGCGCGCCGCGCGGCTTCGATCTGGCGCGCGGTAATGCGTCCACGACCAACCGCTTTAAGCCCATATTCTCCAAAGCTGACTTTATTGCCCACCTGGGCCAGGCCCCGATTACGGCCTTTCATCTGCTTGCGGAATTTTGTCCGTTTTGGCTGCAACATTATTAATTAGCCTGTGATTCGTTGTCGGCGGTTGCCTCGGCAGTAGCCGCTTTACGGCTGCGAGTAACCTCGCCCTTAAATATCCAAACCTTGATACCGATAATCCCGTAAGTGGTGTGGGCCTCCGCGGTCCCGTAATCAATATCTGCACGCAAGGTATGAAGCGGTACCCGGCCTTCCCGATACCATTCGGTACGAGCGATTTCAGCGCCATTGAGTCGACCGGCAACATTGATTCGTATGCCCTCTGCCCCGAGCCGCATGGCATTTTGAACGACCCGCTTCATCGCCCGGCGAAACATGATTCTGCGTTCAAGTTGCTGAGCCACACTCTCGGCAACTAATCCGGCGTCAAGCTCAGGCTTACGTACCTCTTCCACGTTGACGTTGACCGGCAAGCCGACGATCTGCGCCAGTTCACTGCGCAGCTTCTCTATATCTTCGCCTTTTTTGCCGATCACAATCCCGGGGCGAGCGGAATGTATCACCACTCGCGCTGTTTGAGATGGACGCTCGATATCAATCCGACTGACCGATGCGTTGCTCAGTTTTTTGCGGACGAATTTGCGAATTTCGAGATCGTTGACCAAATTGTCAGCGAACTGCCCGCCCTGCGCATACCAACGCGCAGTGTGATCTTTAACGATGCCCAGGCGAATGCCTGTCGGATTTACTTTTTGGCCCATATCAGCTCTCTTGATCGCCTAGTCGTCGCTAACCACAATATTAATGTGGCAACTGCGTTTAAGTATTCGGTTACCGCGGCCTCGCGCACGAGCACGAAATCGCTTCTGTGTCGGCCCCTCATCGACGTAAATGGTCTTCACTTTTAGCTCGTCGATGTCTGCACCATTGTTGTTTTCTGCATTGGCAATCGCGGATTCCAGTAATTTGCGAATCACGAAAGCCGCCTTTTTGGGACTGAATTCCAGCAATTCCAGCGCCTGTTCAACGCCCATGCCGCGAATCTGATCGGCGACCAGGCGGCCCTTTTGAGCGGACATGCTCTGGTTGCTTAATTTTGCGCGTGTATCCATAGTCAGCTGTCCGTTATCGCTTGGCTTTCTTGTCGGCTGCGTGGCCACGGTAGGTTCGCGTCATCACGAATTCACCCAGTTTGTGACCCACCATATTCTCGTTAATCAAAATCGGTATATGCGCCCGGCCGTTATGGACGGCGATGGTCAGCCCGATCATCTCCGGCATGACGGTGGAACGCCGCGACCAGGTTTTGATTGGCCGGCGATTATTGGTCTCAACCGCTTCCGCGACTTTTTTGACCAAATGGTGGTCCATGAAAGGACCTTTCTTAATTGAGCGTGGCACCTGGCTGTACTCCGATTTTTTTAACTATTTACTGTGACGGCGACGCACGATTGCCCCGTCGGTACGTTTATTACTGCGAGTGCGATGCCCCTTGGTCGGCTGCCCCCAGGGAGATACCGGATGCCGGCCACCGGAGGTACGACCTTCACCACCGCCGTGGGGATGGTCAACCGGGTTCATCGCAACACCCCGAACGGTGGGTCGCACGCCGCGCCAGCGGCTGGCACCGGCTTTTCCGAGCGAACGCAGGCTATGCTCGGAGTTACCCACTTCCCCTAGCGTGGCTCGGCAGGTATTAAGTAACTTACGCATTTCGCCGGACTTTAATCTAAGCGTTGCGTAACTGCCTTCACGAGCGAGTAATTGAGCGGAATTTCCGGCACTGCGGGCAATCTGGGCACCTTTGCCCGGTTTCATCTCGATGCAGTGAACAACGGAGCCCAGCGGCATGTTACCCAGCGGCATGCAGTTACCCGATTTGATCGGCACCTGAACACCGGACACCACGCTATCACCCGCAGCAATCCCTTTAGGAGCAATCATGTAACGGCGTTCGCCGTCAGCGTAGAGCAACAAAGCTATATTGGCGCTTCGATTGGGATCGTATTCGACGCGTTCCACGCGGGCTGGAATATCATCCTTGTCGCGCTTGAAATCGATAACGCGGTAGCGCCGTTTATGACCACCGCCGCGGTGACGGGTGGTGATGCGGCCACGGTTATTACGACCACCATTTTTACTGAGCTGTTCGACCAGCGGCGCGTGGGGTTCGCCCTTGTAGAGCTCGGAATCCACCACCTGAATTACGAATCTACGTCCTGCTGAAGTCGGTTTTCTTTTTACTATGGCCATCTTGACGGTTCCAATATTTCGTTACTCAGCACTTATCCAAGTGTTGAGAAATCAATGTCCTGTCCGGCTTGCAGAGAAACGTATGCCTTCTTCCAGTCTTTACGTCGTCCAACAAAGCGGCCGAAACGCTTGTTTTTACCTTTAACGTTCAGTGTCCGTACTGTCGTTACATTCACCGAGAACAACGACTCAACCGCCGCCCTGATTTCTCCCTTGGTTGCGCTTGGGGCAACCTTGAAACAGAACTGCGACAGCTCACCGGCGCGGGCCGTTTTCTCAGAAATATGCGGCCCGAGAATGACATTCAACAGGCGACCTTTGCTCGGATAGTTACTCATTGCAGTTTTTCCTCCAGCGCTGCCAGCGCCGCCGTGCTGATGAGCACTTTCTCCGCGCCGACCAGGTCAACCGGGCTCAATTCAGAAACGATGCAGCTCTCCACATCGGGAATATTGCGCACCGCAAGATTCAGATTGGCATCAAACTCCTGCTCCACCAGCAGCGTCCGGCCGCCGGACCCCCCCAGCGCTGCCAGGCGAGTTGCCATTGCCGCCGTTTTGGGGGTTTCGGGTTTCAATGACTCCACCACGACCAGGCGTTCCTGACGAATCAGTTCAGCCACAATGCTGCGCATCCCCGCACGATGCATTTTGCGGTTTACCTTTTGCTGGTGATGGCGATTCTCGGCAACAAATGTCTTGCCCCCACCACGCCATAGCGGACTTTTGACGGTCCCGGCACGCGCCCGTCCCTGACCTTTCTGAGACCAGGGTTTACGCCCGGTGCCGACCACATCGCTGCGGCTCCGATGGCCGACCGTATCAACCCGGGCGTTCGCCAGATAAGCGACAACCAGCTGATGGACCAGGCCCTGATTAAAGTCTGCCCCGGTAATGGCATCGTTCAGCTCCACCGATCCGCTGACCGAGCCATCATTCTTGGTGATTGCTAATTCCATGACTTAGCTCCCCGCCAGCTTGATCGCCGGGCTGACCACAACGCGGCCTCCAGTTGCCCCGGGGACCGAGCCCTTTATCAGCAGCAAATTGCGCTCAGTGTCGACTTTTATCACTTCCAGATTCTGCTGCGTACGTTTCACATTACCTAGCTGCCCGGCCATTTTCTTGCCAGGAAAAACACGCCCGGGAGACTGGTTCTGACCAGTGGATCCGGGAGCACGGTGAGAAATGGAGTTACCGTGGGTCGCATCCTGCATTTTGAAGTTCCACCGCTTGACCGCTCCGGCAAACCCCTTACCTTTGCTGATTCCGGAGACATCAACGCTCTGACCTTCGTCAAAACGCTCGACCGTCAATTCGGCACCAGGCTCCAATCCTTCCAGTGCGCCTGCATCGGCTCGAAATTCCAGGGTCCCTTCACCGGGTTTAACACCGGCTTTGGCAAACTCACCCGCCACTGGCTTGCCGACCAGGTTTGGACGCTTCTCACCCCAGGTGATCTGTACGGCGTCATAACCATCACTGTCACCGTCTTTTAACCGTACAACTCGGTTGTTTTTAACCTCGATAACGGTAACCGGCACGGAACGTCCGTCTTCGGTAAAAACTCGGGTCATCCCGCGCTTTTGTCCTACTAAT
>JAYNPV010000057.1:0-1607 GCA_038113925.1 Gammaproteobacteria bacterium
GCTGTGTCCGACAGGCATTGCGGCGGAAGAGACTGGGCAATAAACCCTGTGCCACGGATGTTCTGAATCGAATCGATCGGCTCCCCCGCCGCCAGTCGATGGGTAAGCTCGACTAGCGCCCTTTCAGCATTGCCATACAGCAGCATATCGGCCTTGGCGTCGACCAGAATGGAGCGACGCACCTTGTCTGACCAGTAATCGTAATGGGCAATGCGTCGCAGGCTTGCTTCAATCCCGCCGAGCACAATCGGCACCTGTCGATAAGCTTCCCGGCAACGTTGACTGTAGACCAGAGTGGCCCGGTCTGGACGCAGATCGCCCTGATCATCGGGGCTATAGGCGTCATCACTGCGTCGGCGTCGGTCAGCAGTATAACGATTGATCATCGAATCCATGTTGCCGGCGGTGACGCCAAAATAGAGATTCGGTGGCCCCAGCGCCATGAAGGGCTCGGCGTTGTCCCAGGCCGGTTGATCGATGATTCCCACTCGAAATCCCTGAGCCTCCAGCACGCGACCAATCACTGCCATGCCGAAACTGGGATGATCGACATAGGCATCCCCGGTGACAATAATCACGTCGCAACTGTCCCAGCCAAGCTGGTCCATCTCCTCCCGGCTAGTGGGTAGAAAAGGTGCCGGCGCAAAACACTCCGCCCAGTACTTGGGATAGGAGTAAAGCGGCACGGCCGTGGCGGGCAATCCGCTGGCGTGATTGGTTTTCACGGTAACCACTTCTCCGATAGGAAAGTACCCACCCAGCCAAGCTTAATGATCTGCATCAGGTCCAAGGAGCTGTCAATGAAGAATAAGCTCGTTCCAGGATGTGCGAAAAAGCGGTTATAAACGCTTGCTTTGCTATCAACTTGCAGCCCTTCTGTTGGGTTGGTGTGACTGAATAACGGCATCCCCATATCGCTTATCGCCTGAACATTATAGATTTTTGTAGGAGCGACTTCAGTCGCGGCCGCCGGGCGGTGGAAACCTTGATGTCGCGGCTAAAGTCGTTCCTACAATGCCTATCAACGAGCCGCGCGGGTAGATTTGAAATAACCAGATTTCCCTACTCACGCTTTGCTTGACCTGTTCTGGCCAGCTTTGGTGCTCCTAGTAATGGGGCGGCGGTTCATCGACAATTTTGTCGGTACCACCGGCGGACACTTCCTGAAACCGCTGGTTGAGCAAATCAATACTTTTCTGCAGACGATCCAGTTGCTGCTGCTGGGCGTAAACCAGGTCCCCGAGGGCCTGGATGCCATCGTCCTGAAAAGTGAGGCGTGACTCCAGCTCAATCAATCTCTGTTCAATACTCATATTTACGATCTCTGCATCATCAATTTGCCGGATCAATCCTGTACCGATGGCTTGGCGCTCGCCTCGGCGGGAAGCTGCGCCAGAATCTCTTCTGTATGTTCACCCAGTAAGGGGGCACGCTGCCTCACGCCGCCCGGGGTCAAACCCAACTTCAGCGGAGTACCGGCGACGGTAAATTTGCCGTCGACACCTGGGTGATCAAGTTCCACCAACATATCGCGGAGTTGAAAGTGGGCGTCCCCAAGAATATCGGTGACATCACCCTTGGTCGATTCTCCCACCGAGATCTGTTCA
>JAYNPV010000057.1:1617-6979 GCA_038113925.1 Gammaproteobacteria bacterium
TTGCCACCCAGTCGCTCGGCGAGTTGCTGCCGGCTAAAAGCGGCGGTCCACTGCTCGACCAGTGCCAAGGTCTGGTTACTATTGGCTCGACGCGATTGATTAGTTGCAAACAGGGGGTCCGTACCAAATTCCGGCACCCCCATGGCTGCACAGAATTTGACCCAGAAAGCGTCGGTTGGGCAGGCTAGGGTCACCCAGCCATCACTGGCCCTGAAAATGCCAAACGGGCAAAACAGGGGATGGCCATTGCCTTCAGGAGTGGCTACCGCACCGCTATAGCTGTATTGATGAAGTATTCTCTCACACAGTGCCAGTACGCCATCGACCATGGCGATATCAACAAACTGTCCTTGACCGGTGCGCTCCGCGTGACGAACCGCCGCCAATAGCCCGAAGCTCATCATGATCGCCGGCACAATATCGCCAACCCCCGGCCCCACTTTCATCGGCTGGTCGGGCCCGGCACCGGTGATTCCCATCACCCCTCCCATCGCCTGGGAAACCACATCATAGGCCAGTTGTTATAGGGACTCTCGCCACTGCGGGGATCACCGAATCCACGAATCGCTCCATACACCAGGCGTGGATTAATGGCCGCAAGAGTCTCGTAACCCAGCCCCAGCTTTTCCATCACGCCGGCGCGGAAATTTTCCACCAGCACATCCGCGCTTTCGACCAGGGCATGCAGATGGGCGCGCCCTGATTCAGTTTTCAGGTCCAGCACTACGCTCTTTTTGTTGCGGTTAATGCTTTGAAAATAACCGCCGAACGGATGCTCCAGTTCACCCTCGGGAAAGGGGGGAAAGGCCCTTGCGGAATCCCCCGATGGCGGTTCAACCTTGATCACCTCGGCACCGTGATCAGCCAGCATCATGGTACAGAACGGCCCTGCCAGCACCTGGGTCAGATCAATGACCCTCAACCCCTGAAGCGCGCCCGTCGGCGAATTCACGATCTCGCCTCCGTTGCACCATCATGCAATAACTGTCGGCCAATCACTTTCATCTCCAATATCGGCTCGACCCCCTCAAAAATAGGTAATACCAGTGCATCGGCGACAAAACGGGCCACCGGAAACTCTTCAGCGTATCCCCATCCACCGTGCAGCAGTTGTGCTGCCTGACTGACATCCACCGCCATGCGGCAGGCACGTAATTTAGCCATGCCGGCGAGCAGTTCAGCCCGCGAATCGGCAGCGTCCATCGCCCGCGCCGCTCGGTAGGTAAGTTGTCTGGCGGCCTGTAGCGCCACCATCATCTTGCCGAGTTGATAACGGGTATTCTGAAAGTCCGCCAGCGGCTGACCAAACTGCTTACGCTGGGCGGTGTAGTCAAGCGCCGCTTGCAGGCTGCCCCGCCCCAGACCAATGGCCCGCCCCCCGGTTTGCAATCGGCCTCCGGCAAATCCGGCCATCTGATAGTAGAACCCCCGGCCCTGCCCCTGTTCCTCACCTATCAGGTTTTCCGAGGGCACAAAAAAATCTTCAAATTGCAGGGTAAAGGAGTGCATGCCCCGGTATCCCATAGTGTCATCAGCCTGGCCCGTCAAACGTCCTCCTAATGGTTGCTCGACGACAAAGTCGTGCTCATGGAAGCCGGGTTTTTCAATTACGAACAGGGAGAGCCCGCGGTGACCGGCCTGCAGATCGGGATCGGTGCGCGCTAACAGCGCGATCAGGTTGGCTCGACCGGCAAACGTACACCAGGCTTTACTGCCATTAATCAACCAACCGCCATGGCCGTCTTGATCAGCAGGCGTTGCCCGGCAGCGAATGTTAGCCACGTCCGATCCGGTATCGGGTTCAGTGACCGCCACCGCCACCATCAGCTCTCCCTGGGCCACGGGCGGTAACCACCTGGATTTTTGCCTTTCAGAGCCACCGGTCAATAGCGCTTTGGCGAGCACCTCCGGCCGGGTAATCAGGCTGCCGGCCGCCGGCAAACTGGCCGCTGACAGCTCTTCAGTGACCAGTATCATTGGCAAATTACCCAGCCCTACCCCGCCATACTCTTCCGGAATCGACGCACCAAACAGCCCCAGTTCAGCCATGCCAGTAATAATCGATTCGGGCACCAACTGGTCTCGGCGATGTATTTCCTGGGCCACTGGTTCCACCTGCTCGCGGGCAAAGCGGCGAGCGGTAGTGAGCAGGTCCTGCAGCATGACATCGTCATCGGCCAGCGGAGCTACCGATTCAATACCGTGATCAATCAGGGTGGAGCCGATCTGTCGATAACCGGCCTCGATGTCAAAACTTCTCAATAGCCCGGTCGCCTCCTGGCCATCAATCACTGCAAGCTCCAGCGACAGGGATGAGTAAAATCGATCCGCCGTTACACGGGCCTGTTGAAGGGCCTCATACCAGAAAGTGGCGGCCATCAGTTGCCGGGCCTGGTGGTCGTTTTGGTGAGATAAATCGGCGTAATTTTGCAGCGCCCTCGCACTTTCCAGTAGCGTCGCCAATTGCGCTAACTGCCGGGTGGCCACCTGCCACTGATCAACTGCCGCAGCGCCACCGGATTTGGCCAAAAGCCTGTCGGTGAACAGGGTGAGAAACTGCTGAACAATGGCATCTGCCCGTTCGCTATTAAACATCGGCAGCCTTCTCCTTGCTCGATCCCAGGGGGTCCGGATGAACGCCCTGTAGCTGGGAGAACTCCTGCTCGGTAATCAGCTTAGCCTGGCGCGCGGTCTGCGCGGGCAATACGCCTAACGCGGCCGCCCGGCGCAGACGACTACGCAGATCACGATCGGTGGCCCGGTCTGCCATTTTGGCATCTGCCCCTTCACCGAGGATGGTCGCCCCTACCCCCTCGGCGAGGGCCGCCTGATAACTCTCCAGATCCCGCAGATCTCGTTGGATGCCCTGGTCATCGATCTGGCTCCGATAAGCCGCCTGAACCATTAATAACTGGGCCGGGTGACCGACCCATTTGCCGCTCATCCCCAGATCGCGGCCGTGGACAGCATCGGCGTAAACCTCCGTCAGCGCGCTAAGAATTTTCTCCCGATTAGCGCTGCGTTGATGGTCGCTGAGATCATCCCCACGATACAGCGGGGTGGGATAATTAAAGGTCATCGAATCGATCGCCGGGACTCCGGCGGCCCCCGCCGCGTTCACAATCAGCGCCCGCGCCCAGTCAAACAGCGGGTGGTGGTTATGCCATTTCTGTAACCCTGTATCGGCTGCATAATCCGCCGCGCCCCAAATAATGCCGCAGAGCCGCGGCCGGGCAACCTCGGTAATTTTATCGAGCTGCTGCAGCGCCGACGCCGACTCCACCAGAAACTGTAACCGGATGCTGTTTTCTGCCAGACCCAGGTGATGCTCCAGTCGGGTAAGCAGTTCACAGAGCCATCGCATCTCGCTGGCATGCTCTATCTTCGGCCAGATAATGCCGTCGAGCAGTAGCGATGAAGAGTGTTGATCTGCTACGGGCGCAACCAGGGCAGCAATCACTTCGCTCAGATCTTCCACACAACTGTCGAGACCCAATCCCGCCGGCCGGAAAAAGCGTAATGTTTCACCCCACTCTGCCCGTTGAAAACAGTCGATTGCCCCGGCTCTTGCCTGAAGGGTGGCCGCTTGCGTACCTGCCACGGCATCTTCCGCATCAATCATAACCAGTGGCGATTGCGGGAACTCAGTAACAAGCTGATTCAAAAGGTGTTGGTCAGCGCCGCTATGGTCAGCCACATCAGCAAGGGTTATCCGATGGCGGGATAGCAACCCAGGCACCGGCTCGAGACCGGCAAGCGCCCGTTCAGGACGACCGGTGGCAGGAGTGGTGAAATGGGCCTGCTGGCGCCAGACACGCAGCGGCAAATCGACATTGTTCCGCTGCCGTTGAGCAAGGGCCGATTCCACTATCGATTTCATGCCGCTCACGACATATCCCGCGTGGCCTGCAGGCTCGTTAACAATGCTGTGTCAAGGGCCTGGCTACCCGTCAGGCCGGCTACCCAATCGATAAGTTGATCGGCGGTTTCGGTTGAGGCACCCAGGCCATAACGGCAAAGCAGGCGAAATTTCTGCTCCAGCTCCTGCTGAGAAAGCGGGTTTTCCGGATCTCCCTTGGGGTTGGCTACTTCAACTTCAAGTCGGCTACCGTGGCTATCGACAACGCATAGCGTGGCAGCCCAGCAATCGGGATAACGCGCCTCGTGCACCGGATCGACAACTACCTCGATTTTATCCATAAATTGCGTCAATTGCTGAGCCTGCCGCTGCGGGTCACTGAACTCCTCAAGCCCGACCTGGCCCCTGACCAGCGCAGTGGCAACGCAGTATTGGAGACTGAATTTTGCATCGGCCACTGAAGCTGGGGCCGACTTGTCACAAAGCACCTGAGCGGCTTGATAAACCGACACGGTGATTTTCGTTAATTCACCGCTGGCCACTGCCCCCCGACGGGACAGCAGCTGTTCTCTTACTTGCAGTGCCGCATCAATGGGTGCGTGAGTATGGCGGCAGGAGGCGTGAGGTTTTATGGAAACGTCACCGATCTTGAACGGGCCATCGAGTCTTTCCACCACTCTGGAGGGGTGTCCCTCCGGAGCCAGCCCGGCGAAAAAACCCCGATCCCCTTCCAATATGCGTCGCGCTCCGCTAATACCGCCCTGGGCGAGTTTCGCTGCCAATACCCCGTTCGCCGCCGCACCGCCAATATGCAGCGGCTTACTCTGGGCCCCTTCAGCATTGAACTCCCACAAGCCGGCGGCCTGGGTACCGGCGTTGCCCAACGCCCATACCAGCTGCTGGTGATCGAGCTGATACAACCAGCCAGCGGCGATGGCGGCACCGAAAACACCACAGGTACTAGTATTGTGAAAATGGTAGTAGTGCCGGGCTCCCACCGCTGAGCCGATACGAATCGCCACCTCGTAACCTGCGGCGATGGCAGCCAACAGCTGATCGGCACCTGCATTGACTTCGTCCGCCACCGCCAGAGCGGCGGGGATTATGACCGCCCCCGGGTGGATGATTGATGCCCGTTCAACATCATCCATTTCAACGATATGTGACAAGGCGCCATTGACCAGGGCCGCCACCCCGGCGGACCGTCTTTCAGGCAGGCCAGGAATACTGGAGGCACCGGAGGCAGCGCTTTCGCCATAGCGCAAAAAAGCCTTGCCAGTGGGAGTGGCCATGCCGCCAATCGCCGATCCCAGCCAGTCAAGCAGGTAGTAACGGCTCAATGTCTGGGTGGCAGGCTCGAGTAGCTGAGGGCGACGCTGATCAAGGGCGATCACCAGCTGCTCGGTAAGGGATCGTTTTTCCATGCTGGCAGGGGAGGATTTTTGATTGCGAATTGCGGGATGCCTCTATTTTATACCGGGGTTAGCCTGATCGGTGCTGCTT
>JAYNPV010000057.1:6989-11233 GCA_038113925.1 Gammaproteobacteria bacterium
GCTTTTATGCTGGTCTTTTTTTAACGAATATCGATACTGGTGCACGCAAGTTGTTACCCTGTCGCCCAAATATATCCAGATAGCTTGATCAGGAGGATTGAGGATGAAATTACCCCTACCCGTCGTCTGCGTGACCTTTAACTCCACCGATAGTCGGCCGGTCATAGAGTCGACCCTTGCCGATGTGGCGTCCGTGGTTTACCTGGCAGATATCGACCCGTCGGATGAATCCTCCCGGCGTCATCAGCTACTCGAATCGAATATTGTGTTCTGCCTGCAGCCAGGGAGGGAACTACCCACCGGCATTCTCAAACAGATGCCCCACCTGGATCTGGTGCAAAGCCTGAGCTCCGGCGTTGATCATATCGATTTTAGTGATTTTCCCGACCGAGTAGCCGTGGCCGGCAATTCGGGCGCTTATGCAGAGCCGATCGCCGAACATCTGCTGGCCATGGTGCTGGCACTGACCAAAAAGCTGCCGCAACGTCATCAGTCAATGCGAACCGGCGAATTCGATCAGTTATCCACCACCGGTACCCTGCGCGGCAAGGTAGCCGGCATTCTCGGATATGGAGGAATCGGCCAGGAATCCGCGCGGCTGTTTCGCGGGCTTGGCATGACTATCCAGGCGATCAACAGCAGTGGCAGCCCCCAGACCGATGTTGAATTTACCGGCACCCTGGAAGACCTGGAACAGGTGATGCGGGCCAGCGATGTTTTTGTAATCAGCATGCCACTGACCCAGGACACGGAAAATCTGATCGGCGCCGAACAGCTTAACTGGCTAAAGCCCGATGCCATTCTGGCGAATGTCGCTCGGGGTGAGATTGTTCAGCAGAAACCGTTATACGACTTTTTGAGGAATAACCCCGCCGCCAGCGCGGCCATTGATGCCTGGTGGGTCGAACCGTTTCGTCATGGCGAGTTCCGGCTCGATTACCCCTTCCTTGATCTCGATAACCTGCTGGGCTCCCCCCATAACTCGCCACGCTCACCGGGAACAGACCTGGTGGCAGCGACGAAAGCCGCCGAAAACATCAAGCGTTTCCTCACGGCTGGCCGAGTCACCGGCCTGGTTAACACCAAACGCAGCCTGTTTTCCGGTTAATAGCGCAGAAAAAATGCCCTGCCTGGATCTGTTCAGCGCAGGGCATTCTGTTGAACCCCTAACGGGGTCTTAATAACGACTCCGGGTTACTGATCCAGGGCACCGTCAAAAAAGAACTTAACGATATTATTAAAAGAGTTACGCTGCTCTATCTGTATCCAGTGCCCGCATTGGGCGAACACATGCAGCTGGGCATTGGGCAGATGCTCTTCCATGTAGTAGGAATTGCTCAGGGGAATAAAAAAGTCTTCGCGGCCATGGGTCACCAGAAACGGCTGCTGCATTTTTGCCAGAGACTCGGGCGGCAGAACAAAGGCGTCAATATGAACCTGGGTATCACCCGGAAACAACGCGACAAATTGCTCTTTTACCGCATCCTGCATGACAAATTTGTAGCGGGTTTCCGCGATGGCATCGACGTCGCCCCCCAGTACGTCAGGATTATGCAGGAACTTGCGCACCAGGTAGGCCAGTTCATCTTTGGTCGCCGTATTGTAATAACCCCAGCCGCGCTTTAATCCCTCGGTTGCAACAAATGGCACCCCCACCGCCCCCATCAGCACGACCCGCTGGAAGCGTTCGGGATGGCGATCCACCAGGTGTAGCGAGACACCGCCGCCCATGGAATTTCCCACCAGATTGACTTTCTGCAAACCGAGCGCATCGAGAAAATCGATCATCTGTTGCACCCAGACGTCTATCCAGGCTGCCGCCCCGGTTGGCGGCTGATCGCAGGGGCTTTCGCCAAACCCGGCAATATCGGGGGCCACACAGTGATAGGTCTCACCCAGGAAAGGCAGGGCAAACTGCCAGTTGGAAATGGCATTGGCACCGGGCCCCGAACCATGTAGCAGCAGCAACGTCTGCTCATTACCGACCCCGGTTTCGTGAAAGAAAGTCGTGAACCCGCCGGTGGTGATGGTACGTTGAGTGATCTCCATTGTTGCCTGCTCCTTACCGCTGATGACCGTTGATGAAAATATCAGCGCTAAATGATAGCCGGTTAATGGTCAGTCCATCCCAAAAAATAAAAACCCGTTCCGGGGGAGAGTCTCAACCGTGGGTGATGATTGGTTGGGGTCTGTCGATCAATCAGAATAAGCAGTGCCGCTTGAAACGCCGAGTAACACTGTTCACCAATCATTCCTGGACCCCGAACCGGTCATGCAAGACGGATTGGATTATTCCAAACCAACCCCTCGGTCGAGGCGGATAAGCGGAAGGAGCGACGTCAGTCGCGCCATCGAGGTTTTTGCCACCGAGCGGTCGCGGCTGAAATCGCTCCTACGGAAATCTCTGCTGCATTCATGATGACAATGGCCGCCGTGGCGGAGGTGTAAACAGGGTTTGCAAGCACTAGGCAACCTGCTGAGTGCGCCGATTTTTCTGCGCGTACATCGCCTGGTCTGCCGCAGCGAGCAACTCAGCTTCATTGCCGCCGTCATTGGGAAAGGTGGCAAGCCCGATACTTGCCGGGCAATGAATCGATACCCCGTTGACAGGATGGGGGGCTCGCAGCGCGCGATCAATGGTCTGCGCCACCACCTGCCCCCCCTGTGGGCCGGCGATATCATCCAGAACGACCACGAATTCGTCACCGCCTAGCCGGGCAATCTGGTCGCCGCTGCGGACCGAGCAAACCAGTCTTCTGGCGACTTCGGAAAGTATCTGATCCCCGGCACCGTGGCCAAACTCATCGTTAATCTGTTTGAAACCGTTCAAATCGAGATAGAGCAAACCGATTTGTTTTTCAGAGCGTCGGGCCCGCGCCAGAGCGCCCTGTAGAAACTCCTGAAACGCGGCCCGATTAGCCAGCCCCGTCAAAGGATCCTGCTCAGCACGGCGACGCAATGCGGCTTCTATCTCCTTGCGCGCGGATATGTCTTCGAACAGCACGACAGATGCCACATCAACGCCGCCCATGACCGATCCAGGGCGACAGGCGACGGGGAAAGCCTCGCCCCCTGTTCGATAAAATTGCGTCTCCTTGTCGACCCCGGTAAATCGCGTTTCTTCGCGGTCTGAATTTATCGCGTCCTGCTCCCAGTCCGGTTGCAATAAAGCATTGAAACTGCGTCCCAGAAGATCATTACTATCGCAATGCAGCAGATCCCCGGCCGCCGAATTGGCAAACAGAATCAAACCCCGGCTATCCAGACCGATAATGCCATCTGCGGCAAACTCCAGTAATTGCTGATGCTGCTGATTGCGTTTATCCAGCTCGCGCAGGGTGGAGTAAAACAGCAGCTGCTGTCGCTGCACCCTGAGTAGAAAAGCCACCTTGGCGCGGATCATTGACGGATCGCTATTGGCCGGCAGGTAATCAATTGGCCCGCAATCGGGGTCAATGGCTACCGTTGCCACTCGACTGGCCTCTGCGATTACCAGTGTGACGGGTGGTGCAGCGCCGCTTGAGCGGCCGATTCTTGCGGCAAGCAGTTCTGCGGAACAGCCGGCAGAAGCATCATCAATGATAACCAACGCAGGCTGGCGATGGTTAAGCTGATACAGCAGATCAGAATGACTGCCATATAGGCTGATGGCCCGATTGGGCGTGGCGATCAGGTCGTCCCACTGTTCCGCGGTTTCCCGGGCGGCCAATATCATGATGGGCGTTGCTGGATGCTGCTGTTCCATAGTCATCTGATTCTTTCGGTGGAATGGGTCTTTAGTTACCTTTCGGCAGACATGGGCCCACCTTTACAGTGACCCTTCAGCCAAACAGATCGAGTTGATCCGGTGCTGCCTCTGACTTGCCCAGCCTGATCCCGAGCCCAATCAGGCGAACGGCTTTCCTGTTGCGGGCCAAACCCCGTTCCATCAGGGCGGAGAATGCATCTACATCAAGCCGATTCCCTCCCTGTTGGACAGTGGTCTGGGTAAAATCCGAAAACTTTATCTTCACCACCAACCGGATAATCCCGAAGCTCGATAACCGATTCCCCCGATCCGCCCTCTGGTCAATTAGAAATTTGCTCAGGCGCTGCTCAAGCTTATCCATTAAACCCGGCAACTCCGACAGGCAACTTGCCACTCCGTCGCGATCATCGGTAAAGGTGCGCTCGACACTAATGGATTTGCGCACTCGATTGGTTTCCAGCGGTCGTTCGTCGATGCCCCGGCACAAGTGATAGAG
>JAYNPV010000057.1:11243-13131 GCA_038113925.1 Gammaproteobacteria bacterium
TGATAGAGGTTCTGCCCGAAACTACCGAAGTGTCGATTGAGTTCAATTTTCGACCAGCGTTGCAGATCGCCGCATGAGTGGACTCCTGCCCGCTTCATCTTGCTGGCGGTGACTTTGCCAACGCCGGAGAGTTTCGACACCGGCAACTGGCTCACAAATTCCGCGACACCCGCCGGGGTGATAACAAACTGCCCATCAGGCTTGTTCCAGTCGCTGGCGATTTTGGCCAACATCTTGTTGGGAGCCACCCCAGCGGACGCAGTGAGCCCGGTCTGTTGGTGGATTCGTTGACGAATCTCAGCAGCGATCAGGGTGGCGCTACCCCGCAAAAGCTCGACATCGGTGACATCCAGATAAGCTTCATCGAGTGAAAGGGGTTCGATGATGGAGGTAAATTCGGCGAATATCCCCCTGATCAGGGAGGAGATTTCTCGATAGCGATTTATTCTGGGCGCAATAATCTGCAGATGCGGGCAGAGGGTCATTGCCCGTGCTGAGGCCATGGCCGAGTGGATGCCAAACTCGCGCGCCTCATAACTGCAGGTAGCGATCACTCCCCTTTTTCGGGGGTCTCCACCCACGGCGATCGCTTTTCCGGCCAGGCCTGGATTATCCAGCACTTCGACGGCAGCAAAAAAACAGTCCATGTCGACATGAATGATTTTTCTATACAATGTTATTTTTATTTATCAATAACTTATTATTATTAATTAACCTAATTTATTAAGCTGATTCGTCGCTAGCTAACCCTAGGCAAACACCTGAAAGATAAGCACCTGTACCACCCCGATCATAAATCCGAGCAGCACCCCAAACCAGGTAATGTGACGAAACTGTTTGCGCGAAAAACCCAGCACCAGCTCTTCCAGAGTGGCGACGTCGAGCTCATCAATTTTTTGCTGAATTCGACTTTGAATTGCTGCGCTGTCATCCCCTGCGTGCCGAGCCACCTTACCGATTTCGGCAATCAGGTAATTGCCCGCCATGGTCCGCGCCATGGAGAGCATGGTTTCACTGACATCCAGCATCCCCCCGAGTTTGCCAATCAACTCATCGACGCGGCTGGCCAGCTGTTCTTTTACCTTGTCCGTCAGAAACAGCTCCGCCACATCGTCGTTGCCAAAAACATGGGCAACAAAGGTTTCAGCAATCGCGGCAGAAATATGGCTGCGTTCCCGTGGAATCAACCCCGGCGTCAATGGCAAACGCCATTTACCCAGGTATTTCGGGGCATAGGGTCGAAACAACATGCGAATGGCGACATCATTGGTGACACCACCAATGACCGCGCCAACCAGCGGTGGGAGCACGAACGGGAGCCAACTAGTCATTTTGGTTTGAATAAGAGAATTGATTTAAGATCAGGACAGCGCCACCGCTAACGGCGGCATCGGGCATTCGAGTATCTCACAGATCGCCCGCAGCAATTCCAGCTCTTCAGTCTGCACCTGCTCATCATGGAGCACGGCACTGGCCAGCGCTCTGATCACCTTCATTTTGGGCATTAAAGCCAATGCAGAGAGTCTGCCCAGGCTTTTTTCCAGCGCCGCAACGGTGGCGGTGCCTGATTCCGGTAACCGGGTCGATCTGGCACCGACTTTCGCCATGGCTTCGGCGTAGGCTCTGGTTGCCAGGGCCGGATCAGCATGGCCGATTCGCGCCATTAACCCGCAGACCAACGCCACGTCAGCCATTACCGTTTGCAGCCGGTGGTAGCGCACTTTTTTTAATGAACTCGACTCATCAACCAGTTGAGCCCGGGCAATCGCAAACACAACATATTGAGAAAATGAGACAGCATCACCGGCCTTTAACAGGCTACGCATCAATTTGAGGTGCTCCAGCCGTGCGCGGCTATCGAGCATCGAAACAGCGGGCAGGCTTATAT
>JAYNPV010000058.1:0-6664 GCA_038113925.1 Gammaproteobacteria bacterium
GTCATACTGGCCGGCGAGATCCCGATAATCCTTGTCAAGCACCTCAATCAAGTGGTCGAGGCCCTCTTCAACGACCCGCCGCCGGGCGAAATCAAACTGTTCCTGGGAAATGGTCGTGGTAGTCACCCGGCAACCATAATGGCGAGCCGCATGGATTGCCATGCCACCCCAGCCGGTCCCGATCTCCAGCAGATGATCCTCGGGCCTGAGTTCCAACTTCCGACAGACCCGATCCAGTTTGGCAACGGCCGCTTCGTCGAGGCTCATCTCCGGGTGCTCAAAGATTGCACTGGAATACATCATCTCGCTGTCGAGAAACAGCTCGAATAGCTCGTTGCCAATATCGTAATGAGCGGCAATATTTCGTCGGCTGCCTTGCTTGCTGTTCTCATGCAAACGATGAAATAGTTTCAGCACCGGATCACGCAGACGTGCGATCCCCCGTCGGTTGCTCGACAGCAGCGTCGGATTGGCGGCAAATATACGCACCACTCCGGTCAGGTCGTCGGTGGTCCAACTGCCGCGCATATAGGATTCAGCAGCACCCACGGTGCCACCCAGCGCCATGGCCGGAAAAAGCTCGCCCTTGTCAACCGTAATATGTACAGTGAAATCACACAGACGGGTACGTTGCCCAAAACGGTGCTCACCCTCGTGGTCGTGCAATATCAGTTCGCCCTGCTCTATAAGCGCCAGTCGGGCCAGCACTGCCGAGCGGCAAATGCGCTCGATCCAGGGATATTGGTAGGTGACGGAAACAGGATTCATTGTGGTTGCCATGGGTCGGTTTCTCGCGATGGTTTGGGGTGAAGGGGGATGCGTTTGAGCCAGAGTTTCGCTGCCTGCAGATGGATCGCGGCAATCACCTTGAAGCTCATAAAGGGGTGGCGTATCAGCGCCGCAGCCAACGAATAACTGTTGATTGGCTGACGCCGGAGTTGGAGCCCCGCATCAAGCAGGGTCTGGGAATTGCGAATACAGCTCAACTGGGTGCTCAAGGTCTCACCAGGTAGGGGCAACCGCCATCGATAGTGCTGATCCATACCCATAAAAGGCGAGACATGCAGCTGTTTGGAAAAAGTAGCCGTGAACGGCTCGCCCCCCGCCGCTTCGTTGGTGAGCACGTAAGCGCGGCGCTCCTTCCAGGGGGTATTGGTGACCTCGGCCAGCACAGCGTCAATCTGTCCGCCGTCGGGTGAAAAACAGTAATAGATACTCACCGGATTAAATCCGTACCCCCAATAACGCAAATGGGTGAGCAGCCGAATCGGCCCCATCGGCCGCGTACCGGTTTCGCTGGCAACCCGGTCGCGCACTGCCTGATCCAGCGGCTGCGCCGGATCCCCGAAAAAATCCTTACGTCGAAACCAGGCAAGACCGGGACGACGTGCCGACCAAAACCAATAACGGTCAAACAGTTCTGGCAGCTCAGCAAGATCGAGATAGAGCATAAACAACCGGTAGTCGAAACGGTGTTCGCGGGGCTGGTAACGGGCGTGACTGACGGTGCCCTCGTAGATGACGCTTTTCACAGTTCGATCCCAAAGGAGGCTGCCACCGCCAACGCGCTGTTGACGCCGTCCTCATGAAAGCCATTGCCCCAGTAGGCACCGCAGTAAGAGGTTTGATTGCGGTGATTGATTTCGGCGTAATCAGCTTTGGCCCGCTCGCCGGCAACAGTGAAAACGGGGTGATCGTAATTCATTCGCCTCAGCACCCTGTCTGTGTCGATGGCATCATCGTGGTTCAGAGTGACACAAAAGGTATGCCTGGATTCGATGCCCTGCAGCAGATTCATGTTGTATGTAAGCGCCGCGGGTTGATCGTCACCGGTGACGTGATAGTTCCACGCAGCCCAGGCGGTGCGGCTTTTCGGCAGTAGTCGCTCATCGGTATGCAGCACGGCGCTGTTTGCCTGGTAAGGAATCGCTGACAATATCGCCTGTTCCGCGCTGGTGGGCCGGTCGAGCAGAGCAAGCGCCTGATCACTGTGACAGGCCAGTACCACGTGGTCATAACATTGGCTGTGTCCGTCGGCAAATTGCAGTCTTACGCCTACCTCATTGCGTAAAACTGAGCGCACCGCTGCATATCGATAAATCTGCTCGGCGTAAGGGGCCGTCAGCGGCTCTATATAGGTCCGCGAGCCTCCGTCGATCACATACCATTGAGGCCGGTTAGCCAGATCGAGTAGACCGTGGTTCAGGAAAAACCGGGCGAAAAACTCCAGTGGAAACTCCAACACTCGCTGGTGGGTGGCGGACCAGATGGCCGCTGTCATGGGTACAATGTAGTGCTCAAGAAAACGTCGCGAATAACCGTTACTTTGTAGATAGTCACCCACGCTCTGCCACTCTTCCAGTTGGCCCACCTGACCCCGTAACTGACGATTAAAACGCAAAATTTCACGTAGCATGTTCAGGAATCCAGGGTGAAGCAGGTTACGACGCTGGGCGAACAGGGCATTCAAGTTGGATCCGGCATACTCCAGTCCGGTCCGTTCACAGCTGACGCTGAAGCTCATCTGCGACTTGCGACCGGCCACGCCAAGCTGGGCGAGCAATTTCTGGAAATTGGGGTAGGTACGATCGTTGTAGACGATAAACCCGCTATCGACCACGACCGACTCCCCGTCCAGCTCAATGTCGTGAGTGTGGGTATGACCGCCGAGGCGGGTCTGCGCCTCAAATAGATGCACCTCATGGCGACGCGATAGTAGATGGGCAGCAGTCATACCAGAGATGCCGCTGCCGACGACAGCGATTTTCATGAGGCATTACTCCGCAAGGTGTATTGCCCGAGCCGGGTATGCCAACTCGCCGGCAATGCTCCATAGAGTTTCATCATCCAGCCGAACCGGCGGGGAAAATAGATCTCCGGACGACGTCGTCCCAGCCCATCAAGAATAGACAACGCAGCCTGCTCCGGTGTTACCAGAAACGGCATGGGAAAGTCATTCAAATCGGTCAGTGGGGTCTTCACAAAACCGGGGCAGACCACACTTACCTCGATGGCCTCAGGCCGCAGATCCACCCGCAGGGCCTGCAACATGTTGCGAATGGCTGCTTTAGATGCACCGTAGGCTTCGGCCCGCGACAGGCCGCTGTAGGCAGAGAGACTGCTTACTCCTGTCAGGTAAGGTGCCTTTGATTCACGCAGCAGGGGCAATACCGCTTCGATACCGTAGACCATACCGAGGAAATTGACCTGCATCTGGCGTTCGAATAGCGCGGCATCGAAACTGTCGACCTCGACATACTCACAGCCACCAGCGTTCAATATCACTAGATCAACACCGCCCAGCAGCCAGCGGATCTTTGCCACCGCTTCGTGGTTGGCTTCACGGTCGGTGACATCCAGCGGCACCGCATAAGCCTGTTTGCGACCCAGCTCCTCGGCCTGTAAATCGAGCATTTCGCGGTTCCGGGCACTCATCACTACCTGAGCGCCAATTTCCACCAATGCTGCGGCGAGCGCCTTGCCGATTCCCGATGAAGCACCGGTCAACCAGACTCGTTTGCCGGCAATATCATAGGCCGACATGACTTTCAGGCCTCTTCCTTGCGGAAAAACAGCAGCACTTCACCGACCCGAAAGCCGAACTTGCGCATGGTCGCCCGGTTAACCAGCGTGCGCTCGTCCAGCAGATACATCCAGTCATCAAAGGTTATGTTCCAGGTTCGTCCCTGAACCTCCAAGGCCAGCACGTAACTCCAGTTCACAGCATTACCTGAACGGATGCCTGAGGCCGCGCCCACCACGTCGTCGGCACTGCCGCTATATCGGGTATCGCTCACTTTTTTGATACTCCAGATGCGCAGCGACTCCTCACCGTCGTCATACCGAAAGGTTTCGTGCAAAGTGCCGGAGTCGCCCTGCCACTCGCCGACCATATCGACTTCAAAGCGTCGCAGAACCTTACCGGAACGATCCTGCACGATCCCCCAGGCAGTGACAGGGCCGTTGAGATACTCCTCCAATCGCAGCTCCGGTTCAGTACCGGCGTAAATTTCAGGTTTGATACTCATACATCCTCCTAGCAGCAATGGTGTAACGATCAGCGTAGCGAGAGACCGCGCAGGCTTACGCAGTCTGTTTATGACGACGTTAAGGGACATGATGAACCTCCTTTGATGAGTTGGGCTCTTAGTTCAGGTTCGCTAGTGTTGGGGCTCAACCAGATGGCAATAAATGCGTTGCCGAACGCGGGATCCTCGATGGTGCCCAGGTAGCCGCCAGACCCGGAAAAATGTGATTTACCCGCTTCATCAACCATCAGTTGGAGATATTCACCGGGCTTAATATCAGGCCAGAGCGCGCCCGCCTCCTTCAGCCAGCGGCGTTGGCGGGTCTCCCCTTCAAGGCCGATTTCCTGCCATTGCTCCCGCGTGGCTTTGATCAGCCGGTGAGCCGGAATGCGACGGGCGTAGGTGATCCGCAGTATTCTAGGTGTGCAGCCGTCAGCGGCCTCACGATATTCCACATCGTAAATCCGTAATCCGAACCACTTCAGGGTACCGCTGCCGACCAGCGGCAATTCGGGAGTGACAACCTCTGCATCGGCGCGGCTAAGACCCAAACCGGCCAACAGAACGAGCACTGCAAAGGAACGCGCCTGTAGGTAATGTCTAATGCTTGCCGTCATGGTTTACTCCATCCGATAGTTGATGGGGGCCATTATTAGGGCGGGGGTGTTAAGGCTTTGCCAAGAAAACGTTAAGAAAACGCCAAATTGCCAAAAATTAGTGAAAAAAGATCAGACTGGCTTGCAAGCCGCTCCGGTCGGTTCGGTTTTCCAGACGAAGTTGCCAGCCATATCGTTGACAGAATCTTTCTGCCAGAGCCAGGCCAATGCCACTGCCGTCCTGGCTCTGGTCAGACCGGCGCCAGCCACGCTTAAGCGCGTAACCCAGGTCATCATCCGGAATACCCGGACCCGTATCCGTGACCACCACCCGATCGCCGGTGACCGTTATCCTGATGTGGCCCTGTTCTGTGTAGAGGCAGGCATTACGAATAAGATTACCGAGCACAATCGTCAGTGCCTCACGTGACGCCTTAAGATTGAGGTCATAGGGCAGTCCGACCTCCATTGAGACCGCCTTAGCCTCGATCAGCCCCTCATTGTCGGCAACCAACTGGGCGATCACCTCGTTCACCAGAATGAATTCCGGAGTTTCGGCTCTCTCTTCGCGGGCCAGGGCAAGCAGGGTTTCAATCATCGCCTTTATCTCACCCACGGATCGGCGGATCATTGCCACCCGTTCACGTCCCCTGGGGGAGAGAGCAGACTCGTTTTCCAGCATCTCCGCTGCACCGCCGATCACGGTTACCGGGGTACGTAGCTCGTGGCTGGCATCTGCGGTGAACTGGCGCTCTCGGCTGACAAACTCCTCAATCCGATGGGCAAACTCGTCAAACGCGTTGGCAAGTGTCGCCGCCTCACCCTCTCGAAAATCGCCGCTTAGTGTCGCTAATGGCTCCCCGGGTTGCAGCCTCTGTACGCGGCGCGCCAAAGAAATAATCGGCGACAGGGCCTGTCTGGAGAGCCGAAAAGCCAGCCAGGCACCGAGATAGACCAATAGCAGCGCAACCACCAGAGGAATAACACCAAAATAAAACACTAACCGGTCGACATTGGCCGCGCTGAATACCAGGTATAGCCGTCGGCCATCGGCCAGTTTCGAGACGTGCACCGGGTGCGAGAGCTGCGTATCAACCTCCGGAACCAATACCTCCAGGTGAAGGCCCTCTGTCAGCCCCGATAGCGCTAATGGCGGCGCTGCCTCACCGCCATCAATAAATCCGCGCAGATTACGGGTACGGGGCAATGCCGCCGTCGCTGACTCTGCCAGCCGGTCGGCAAAAAAAGTGGCCTCCAGCTCGAGCGCTTGGCGGATGAGCACCTCCTCAAGCACTGCCCGCACCACGAAAACACTCAATATTACTGCTACAGTGATAAACAGCGCCTGTAGACCAAATGCCCGGCTGATGCGCTTCAACAACAACGGTGTCGGCCTACCCTCGCTCATTTCAGGCTATATCCAATTCCATGAACAGTATGAATAAGCGCTTTATCGAAGGGCTTATCCACCGCCTGACGCAACACCGCAATATGGGTACGCAGGGCGTCACTGTCGGGGGGTTCATCCCCCCAGACTGCAGCCTCCAGGTCGGTTCGTGCCACCACCCCGGGCGAGGCCCTGATTAGTGACTCCAGGATGGTGAAAGAAATGGGTTTAAGCTCAATAACCAGCCCGGCCCGCTCTACCGCCCGGGTGTGTGAGTCAAGAGTCAGATCTTCAACACGGTACTGTTTTTCATTACCCCCGGCGCGGTTGCGCCGGTGCAATGCCTCTACCCGTGCGGCGAGCTCGGCCAGCTCAAACGGCTTTACCAGGTAATCGTCAGCACCTGCATCAAACCCGGTAAGCTTGTCAGCAAGCGTGTCCCGCGCCGTTAACATCAGAATGGGAACCGCGCTGCCGGCGTCCTGCCGAAGACGCCCGCACAACTCTATGCCGTCCATGCCCGGTAACCCAAGATCAAGAATAATTACGTCGTAATTATTGGTTACTGCGAGGTGTAACCCGGTTACCGAATCGGCGGCGTAGTCGGTCTGTGCCCCCTTCTCATCAAAGTAGTCAACTACCAGGCTGGCAAT
>JAYNPV010000058.1:6674-11392 GCA_038113925.1 Gammaproteobacteria bacterium
GGCAATATCCTGATGGTCTTCTATGAGCAAAATTCGGGGGAGGAGCTTTGACATCAATTCTCTATGCTGAATAGCACCTGACAATCCGTAATCCGGAAAGCTCAAGTGTGGCACAAAACAAACCAACCAGCTGGAGACAAAAACACGCGCAGATAAACCTGGGTCAGTCTGCTACTGTTCCACCCACTGCCAGATCAGAGTATCCAATACCCCACCAGGACAAAACCGGCCGCGCTGATGGGAAGCGGGGGCAGCGTGGGTTCTCGGGCAAGGTGACGCCCGCGCCCGTCCACCGCCTGGCCGCTGAAAGTTACACAGGTACGGGTCGCGGGTACAGCTCACCGGGCCGATTTTTGCCCCGGTGACCGGAAATTGATGTTGGCAGGTTTCGCCAGAATGCTGTTGATATTGCACTTTCGCGGCGCATTTCGGCCACTTGTGTTGTTTTACGGTGCGTTCCCGGCAGCCAGATCCAGGTAGTGAGGTGTACTAGCCTCGGGATTTTCCCGTTCCTCCCGGCAGGCGCGATAATTGCAGTGAACAGTTCCGGATGCCGTGGCCGGATAATTCTCCCGCGGCAAAATTAGTAAAATTCCCACTCTCCGCAGAATCTGCAAGCCAATTAATCTGAATGGTAGCGCTCCCTTGAACAGCAACAATATTGGCCAGGCACAATTTGAGTTGGGGTTTCGCGACACCCTGCAGCTGCTCTGGCCCTATGTGCGTGATCAGTTTGTCGACCAACTGACAGGGGTCTGGTGCATCGTTGCTGGTCTGTTTCTGTTCCAGAGGGTGGTGCTGGGATTGCCGATAGCTTTCGCGGGCATGATCGCCGCCGGCACTCTGGTGGTGATTGTCGGGCTGATGTTTTTTATGGAGGGGTTGCGGCTTGGGTTGATGCCACTGGGCGAACGGATTGGTGCCCTGCTACCGCGCAAAGCCCATGTTGGGGTAATCCTGATGTTTGCCTTTCTGCTCGGTATCGGCGCGACTCTGGCGGAACCGGCGATAGCGGTGCTTAAAGCGGCAGGGTCGGGCGTGGAGCCGCGACAGGCGCCACTGCTCTATCTGCTGCTGAATGACCACGCCAATCAACTGGTCATAGCGGTGGGTCTCGGCGTGGGAATAGCCGTTACCCTGGGAGTCCTGCGCTTTCTGCGCGGCTGGTCGCTGAAGGTGCTGATCCTGCCGCTGGTCGCAGCTCTGCTGGCAATCACTGGCTGGGCGGCCAGCCATCCGCAAATGAAACATCTGCTGGGCCTGGCGTGGGATTGTGGCGCGGTAACCACCGGGCCGGTAACGGTGCCATTGGTGCTGGCACTGGGAATTGGCGTCTGTCGTATGGTCGGTGGTAGCGATAACCGCAATGCCGGCTTTGGTATTGTGACGCTGGCGTCGCTGTTTCCCATCCTTGCGGTGCTATTACTCGGTACCTACCACCTGCAACGCGGCGACTATGTTGAACTCGCCGCTGCTGCTCAGGAGTCAGCGGGTGCCCAGCCAAGAAATGTCATGAGCAGTGAACTGCTTGGCTTTGACAGTGTTGAGTTTCGGCAATACCTGCAAACCGGTGAACTACCGCCCCACTCGCGCATTGTGCTACGCGAGGGAAAGCCACAACTGATTGATGGTCGTATTGTCCACGCCAACCCGGTAATTGTGCTGGAGAAAACGGCACCGGATGATCGTACCCTGTTCGCCGGTGCCTGGTGGGATCCACAAAGCAATTTAGGGCAGCGGCTAACCGAATCGATCTGGGGTGCGCTGCGGGCAATCGTCCCCCTGGCACTGTTTATGGTGCTGACACTGCGGGTGATCTTGAGAGAATCGGTATCGCAGGCGGACACCGTGACCATTGGGCTTGGTTTTACCCTGGTGGGGATGCTGCTGTTTGGTCTGGGTATTCAGCTTGGATTAACGCCCCTGGGTACCCAACTTGGCAGTAATGTTCCCGCCACTTTCACCACTATTGCCCCCTGGGGGATACCCGGCACCGAAGGGCCGCTATTCAAGTACGCGTTTTATGGCAAGTTGCTGGCGGCAGTTTTCGGGTTTTTCCTGGGTTACGGCGCGACCCTGGCGGAACCGGCACTCAACGCGCTGGGTAATACAGTGGAATCAATCACCGTCGGTGCATTTCGTAAGAAGTTGCTCATGCATAGCGTGGCGTTGGGAGTGGGAGCGGGTATCGCGGCCGGAGTCTGCAAGATTGCCTTTAACCTGCCGCTGGTCTGGCTGTTGGTGCCACCCTACCTGTTGCTGTTGCTGCTGACGTGGATTTCCTCTGAGGAGTTCGTCAATTTCAGCTGGGATAGCGCCGGGGTGACCACCGGCCCGATTACCGTACCGCTGGTACTGGCGATGGGGCTGGGCATAGGCAGCAATGTGCCCGGGGTAATCGATGGCTTTGGCATTCTTGCGCTGGCGTCGGTGGGGCCGATAATCAGCGTGCTCACGGTGGGACTGCTAGTTGCGCGAGTCGAACGTCGCCAGGCGTTATTGAGTTAATAAAATGATGATACCCAGGTCAAACCGGTTCCGATTTACTCACTCACCAGGGTTTGGAGGATAGGCTCGATGACCCTGTTCCGTACCGTTGAGAATCTCTCCTCGGTGACAGTAATGTTGCCGGCAAGCAACACCGCGCGGGTGCTGGAAGAGGTATTTGCCAAGGGCGGCCACGGCGCTACCGTGTTTAACTCCCGCGGAACCCTGATTCGCGATCACTGGACGCAGTCGTTGATTCCGCTGATGAGTCCGACGATGCGCTATATCCAGGCACTGGTGCCGGACGATGAGGTCGACGGACTGATTGAGGAAATTCATGCCGTCGCCGGCCTGCACCGACCCGGTTCAGGTGCCGTATTCAGCATTCCGTGCGAGGAGGTTCTCTACTCCGTCGGCTACCCGGTCTGGAATCCCCGCGATGATTCCACCACCAATGCGTCCCTAAATATTCACGAAAACCTTACCGCCATTTACTGTATTACCCGTCGCGGCCAGATTGAAGCAATCTCTCGTGCAGCGATGCGCGCCGGTGCTCATGGCCCGGTAATGCAGCTCTGTGAGGGTCATGGTCTGCGCGCCGGCCTGGGCTGGCTGCGGATTACCAGCAAACCCGACAAAGAGCTGCTGGCGGTAGTCGTTGATAACAGCGACGCGGATGATGTGTTTGAGGCGGTAGTGCGAGCCGGTCGTATCGGCCTGCCGGGTCGCGGCATTGCCTATCGGTTGCCGGTGCAGAAGGGTATCGTCAACCTTACCAGTGTTTATGGCCATGCCCACCAGGCAGCGACCCTGGAGCAGATCATTACTGCCATTGACGAGTTGAAGGGCGATGCCCACTGGCGGGACCAGAGCGTCATGGAACTGGGCATTTCCGGACGGGTGGCAGGCCTTGGCCTGGCGCAGAGCAAGCAGGCCGACCACCGCGATTTTGTCAGCCTGATCTGCGTAGTGCCCAGAGAGCAGATGGAACCACTGATGGCTGCGGCGATGCGCGCGCAGGCACCCGGCATCAACGTGGTCTACGGCAAGTTCAGCGAAACCGAGCAGGCCGCCACGGCGCGTGTTGGTTTAACCCGTGAACGGGGCGTTTTGCGTACCATTGCCCGCCGCCAGCAGATAGAAACCTTGCGCGCCGCGCTTATCGATGAGGCCGAGCGGCAGCAGTTCACCGAAGTTTGCCTCTATCTGCAAACCGTGAGGCGCCTGGCCGCCTATATACCGGAAATTAAGCAGCGCGATAGCGCGCCCCGCTATCGGGGCGCAGTAGTCCCCAGCCACAATAGACGCTGACTTAGCATCAGATCGCTGTGTGGCCTACGCGATCAATCGGTTTTCCCACTGTCGATCCCCACTCACTTCGCCATATTCGTTGAATGAAATAGTGGTTTACAGACCAGCTAGACCCGCTGTTCTCGAAAATCCGCTGATCGCAAAACCGTCTGACTTGGCAAGCGAACTAAGTTAAATAGACTAATTGACTCAGCAGTCTTCCAAAACTAATATGCGAATCATTCTCATTTGCATAAATGCTATAAGCTTATACCCTTTGCCAGTTCCAACAATGACCTGCTACACCTGAGCGCCGGCCTAACCTTACCGCTACTGCTCATCATTCATATTGTTTCCCGACCCCTTCCCCGCAACAGTAACCCCCACTAACGGACTGGAGCCGAAAACCGTAAAATGGCCAGCCTTATGCCTAACCTGATTCCACCCCCCTTTTGCCAGCTGACTGCCCGTTCCTGTCGAACGGTCGGGGAGACAGGCCGACGCTCATGCAAATGGTTAACGACCTTGCTCCTGCTGTTCATATCGAGCATGGCCATTGCGGAATCCACCCAACCCGCGGCGGCCACGCCATCATTGGGAGAAGAATCCCGGCCTGGGTCACTTTCGGCATCGCCAGTAGAGCCCCCCTCGCCTGTCAATGACGAAACCACCGGCCCGAATATCGACCCAGTGTCGACCTTACCGACCGAACTCTCGGCCATGCAGATGTTTCATGACGCCGATTGGGTGGTGAAATCGGTCATGCTGCTGCTGATTGCTGCATCGGTGATGACCTGGACCATCGCCATTGCCAAATCGATCGAACTGACCCGTTATCGGAAACTACTGCTGAATCAGAATGACCGCCTTGGCCAATCGGGGACTCTGGCCAGTGCAGGCGGTGATCAGGCCTTAAGCGTTGGCTCCGCAGCGCAGATGGT
>JAYNPV010000058.1:11402-13065 GCA_038113925.1 Gammaproteobacteria bacterium
ATGGTCGCCCTGGTGCAGGATGAAATCAGTCGTAGCACCCCAACCAACAAGACCAAATTGCTACCGATCACCGGCATTAAAGAGCGCGCTATTTCCCGGCTGTCACGGCTAGAATCGCTGCAGGCGCGCCGGTTTTCCACCGGTACCGGACCACTTGCGTCCATTGGTGCCACGGCGCCCTTCTTCGGTCTGTTTGGTACCGTCTGGGGCATCATGAATGCTTTTATCGGTATCTCTCAAAGCCAGACTACCAACCTGGCCGTGGTCGCGCCGGGGATTGCCGAGGCCTTGCTGGCCACGGCACTGGGACTGGTGGCGGCGATTCCCGCCGTGCTGATATACAACCACTTTAGCCGGCGCATCGCCGCGCTGCGAGGCATGGTCGGCGACCAGGGTGCATTGGTGCTGCAGCTGCTCTCCCGAGACCTGGACCAGCTACAGGCGACGCGGCCATCCAACCCGGAAGCGGAACCCGCGCAATGATCTCGCTGAATACCCCTGAGAACCAGGACGACCTGCCCGAAGCCCACGAAATTAACGTCACTCCGTTTATCGACGTGATGCTGGTGCTACTGATCATCTTCATGATCGCCGCACCCCTGGCGACGGTTGATATGCCGGTAAATCTTCCCGACTCCAGCGCCGCCAACCACCAGCCGGAAGCTGATCCCGTTTATATCACTCTTCGTGATGATCTGACCCTCGCGGTTGGCGACCAGCCGATCCCACGGGACCAACTTCTAAACACCCTGCAACAGCAAACCGCTGGAGATGCTGACCAGCGCCTCTACCTGCGTGCCGACAAACAGGTCGATTACGGTGAATTAATGGCACTGCTCGATCAGCTGCGCGATGGTGGATACCAACAGGTGGCGCTGATGGGTGTGGCCTCCGCAGCAAGCCACCAGCAGTAACTGCGCCGGTAAACCAGGCACACCGTGAACGGCAAACGCCTCTGGATCATCGCTCTGATCAGCGCCCTGTTGCTTCACGGCGCACTGGGATACTGGGTTGAACAGCGCCGGCCCCATACCACAGCCGGGGAAGAGCAGGCGGTGGTGATCAATCTCGCCCTGAGTGGTTCATCAACTGCCGCAGCCGAACCCTCAGCAGAGCCGCCAACCGACCCGCCACCCCCCCAACCGACAAAGACAACGCCCGAAATTACACCAGAACCCACACCAGAACCTGAGGTGCAACCAGAACCAGTTTCAGAACCTGAACCAACACCGGAACCCTTGCCCGAACCCAAAGCGGAACCGGAGCCAACCCCCACAGAGCCGACTCCCGCCCAACCGGTTACAGCCCCAAGCCCCGCGCAACCAGCGACGGCACCCTCCGCCAGTCAATCAACGGCCCCCAACACACCTGCGACGGCTACCACTTCTGCCGGCACCCTCAAGGCAACGCAGAGTTGGCAACAGCAATTATTGGCCCATCTGCAACGCTACAAAGGTTATCCGCGTCTGGCGCGCAGTCGCCAGATTACCGGCACCGTCCACCTCAGTTTTTCCATCGACCGAAGCGGTGTGGTGCTGCGATCCACCATAAGCCAAAGCTCCGGTAGTAGCCTGCTGGATAACGCCGGAATGCAAATGCTGCAGCGTGCCGATCCACTACCGCCGCCGCCACCGGAATTGCCACCAGCCATGCTGTCAATAGA
>JAYNPV010000059.1:0-8340 GCA_038113925.1 Gammaproteobacteria bacterium
ACCTGCGTCTACGTGACTGACTCCGCCGGCTACATGCTGCCCGACGACGTCAAAGAGCGGGTCTCGCTGTTACGCGAGAATCTGCCGGCGGAAGTCGAACTGGGGTTTCACGCCCATAACAATCTCTCGGTGTCGGTGGCTAACTCCCTGGCGGCCGTTGAAGCGGGGGCTAACCGCATTGATGGTAGCGCCGCCGGCCTCGGGGCCGGTGCCGGCAATACGCCACTGGAAGCTTTTGCGGCGGTCACCGAGCGTTGCGGCATCGAAACCGGGGTTGATCTATTTAAGCTGATGGACGTCGCCGAAGATATCGTTAAGCCGATCATGGACCAGCCAGTACGGGTTGACCGTGACGCACTGAGCCTGGGTTATGCGGGCACCTACTCTACCTTCCTGTTACACGCTCAGCGCTTTTCCAAACTGCACAATATCCCGGTGCGCGACCTGCTGGTCGAATGCGGTCGTCGCCGCACCGTGGCCGGCCAGGAAGATATGATCGAAAGTATCGCCCTGGATATGCTCAAAGAACGCGAAACCGCGTGACCCCCTTAACCTATTAAAGGCATTACTGACATGGCAATGGACCAGGCTACCAAGGCAGAACTGGCTGAGTTTCTTGAGAGCGCCGAACTGGAAGCTCGCGAAGTAGTCAAGATCACCGACCAGCATCCCGATCTGACCCTCACCGAAGCCTACGAAATCTGCGACATGATCCGCGATCGTAAGTTAGCCCGCGGGACCAAACAGGTCGGTTTCAAAATGGGGCTCACCTCGAGAGCAAAAATGGACCAGATGGGGGTTAACCGGCCCGGTTTTGGTTATCTTTTTGATTACTTTGCCATCGCCGATGGCGGCGAAATCAATACTGCCGAGCTGATCCACCCCAAAGTGGAACCGGAAATTGCCGTGGTGTTAAAAACCCCTTTGAAAGGTCCGGGCTGTACCATTGCCGACGTTTATCAGGCGATTGATTTCGTGCTCCCGGCGATGGAAGTGATCGACTCCCGCTACGAAAATTTCCGCTTTGACCTGGTCAGTGTGATCGCCGACAACAGTTCATCGTCGCGCTTCGTTACTGGCGGGCAGTCCGCCTCGGTTGAAGAGGTTGACCTGAAAACCATGGGAGTGGTGATGGAAATTAACGGCGAAGTGGTCGCCCTTGGGGCCGGTGCTGCGGTCATCGGCCACCCCGCCAATGCGGTGGCCATGCTCGCCAACAGTCTGGCGGAGAAAGGCGAAGAAGTACCGGCTGGCAGTTTTATAATGACCGGAGCCCTGACTGCGGCCCAGGCGGTTAAGCCGGGCGATTCGGTGACCGTCTCCTACCAGGGATTGGGCTCCATCTCGGCGAAAGTAGTCTGATGCCCTTCCTCCAGGTCAACCTGATGGAAGGTCGCAGCGAAGAGTTGAAACGGGAGCTGATCGCCGAACTGACCGAAACGGTTCACCGGGTACTCGATTCCCCCAAAGAGGCGATCCGCGTACAGCTGATTGAAGTCCCCACCACCAACTGGGGAATCGCTGGCAAAACCGCCAAGGATCTGGGCCGCTAATCGGCGGCTGCTATTAATGCCCCGGTCATGCCGGGGCTTTTTCGTTTAGTAATTCAAAGGATATTTCATCAATGAGTGACAACCCGGAAATCGGCCAGAGCATCGTTGCCGGCGGCATAACAACCAACTACCACGACCTCGGCGAGGGTGATCCCACCGTGCTGATCCATGGTTCCGGCCCCGGCGTCACCGGCTTTGCCAACTGGGCGAAATCGCTGCCGGTGCTGTCCGAGAAGATGCGCGTCATCGCCCCGGACATGCTCGGTTTTGGTTACACGGAAACGCCCGATGGCACCGAGTACACCCTCGAAAACTGGGTGAAGCACCTGGTCGGGCTACTGGATGCGCTGAACATCGAAAAAGCTAATCTGGTCGGTAACTCCTTTGGCGGGGCTCTCACCCTGGCGATGGCCATTGCCCACCCGGAACGGGTAAATCGCATTGTGCTGATGGGGGCCGCCGGGGTCCATTTTGAACTCACCGAGGGGCTGGATTTCACCTGGGGCTACACCCCATCGATCGAAAATATGAAAAAAATGCTCGACCTGTTCGCCTACAGCCGTGACCTGGTCAGCGATGATCTGGCCAAAATGCGCTTTGAGGCCAGCAATCGCCCCGGCGTGCAGGAACGCTTTGCGGCCATGTTCCCCGCACCACGGCAACGGTCGATCGACGCCCTGTCGAGCAGTGAAGATGACATCCGTAAAATTCAGGCACCGGCGCTGATCATTCACGGTCGGGAGGATGTCATCCTGCCCTACACCAATTCGCTGAAAATGTTTGAACTGCTACCCAATGCCCAGCTGCACATGATCGGCAAATGCGGTCACTGGACTCAGATCGAACACACCCGTCGGTTTAATTCCATGTTAATCGACTTCTTTTGCAACGATTAATCATTTCGCCTCATTTTCCGGAGAGATCAAATGGCTTTGAGTTTTAATCCGGCAACCACCGCCCTGCTGTCGATGGACATTCAGAATGACATCTCTCATCCGGATGCCGCCTTTGCCCAGATGGTGGGATTTGCCCCCGCCATCGCTGCCGCCGGGGTGATTCCGAACACGGCTAAACTGCTGGCAGCCGCCCGCGCCGCCGCGATGCCGGTGATCCACATTGTGGTGGACCCCACCGTCGCCAGTCAGTTTCAGAACCCGACCCGCGGTGAGTTTCTGCAAATGCTGGGGAACCCGGATGCCGACCCGATTCTGGTGCCCGGCAGCTGGGGGGCGGCAATCCATGATGAGGTCGCGCCACAAGGCGATGAGCCGGTGATCGGCAAGTGGGTGTTTAGTGCCTTCGCCAGTTCAACCCTGCACGAAACCCTGCAGGCCAAGGGCATTACCGACATCATGCTCGCCGGCGTGGTCACCGATTTTGTGGTCGATTCAACCTGCTGGGACGCGGTGGATCTGGGCTACAACGTCATTGTGGTTGATAATTGCTGCTGCTCTGCCGATGAAACCGATCACCGCCATGCGATCAAAAAAATGGCGGCTCGCAGTGACATTGCAATGCTCGACGAGGTCCTGACAGTATTAGGTTAAATTCGCTTCCATTAATGCAAATTAAATCAGGAGACGCCCATGGCAAATATTCACGCTGACGTTATCAGCACTATTGGCAACACCCCATTGGTGCAGATTAACCGGGTAGTCTCCGGCAAGGCTCGGGTCCTCGCCAAACTGGAGTATTTTAATCCCCTGGCGTCGGTGAAAGACCGTATCGGCGCGGCGATGATTGCAGCGGCAGAAGCGTCCGGCGACCTGAAGCCCGACACCCTGCTGATTGAACCGACCAGCGGCAACACCGGCATTGCACTGGCTTTTGTCTGTGCCGCCAAAGGTTACCGACTGCTGCTTACCATGCCTGAGTCGATGAGTATTGAGCGGCGCAAGGTACTACGGGCCCTGGGTGCCGAAATCGTCTTAACCCCTGCTCCGGCGGGCATGAAAGGGGCGATTGCCGAGGCGGAACGACTCCATGCCGAAAATTCCAACAGCCTGATCCTGCAGCAGTTTGCCAACCCGGCCAATCCCGAAGTCCACCGGGCAACCACCGCTGAAGAGATCTGGCGCGATACCGATGGCGAAGTCGATTGTGTCGTCGCTGGAGTTGGCACCGGTGGCACCATCACCGGGGTTGCCGAGGTGCTTAAAACGCGTAACCCGGCGTTTAAAGCGGTTGCGGTTGAACCCTCCGACTCGCCGGTCCTCAGTGGTGGCGAACCGGGTCCCCACAAAATCCAGGGCATCGGTGCCGGGTTTGTCCCCGATGTGCTCAACACCGATATTATCGACGAGATTATTCAGATCAATAATGATCAGGCAATCGAGATGGCGCGCCGCTGCGCGGCGGAAGAGGGGCTGTTGGTGGGCATCAGCTCCGGGGCGGCCATGACCGCAGCCGCTGACCTGGCATCAAGACCGGAGATGGAAGGTAAAACCATCGTGGTGATTATTCCCTCCTTCGGCGAGCGATATCTGAGTACTGTGCTGTTCGAGGGGCTTGAATAACTCCTTGATCAGGTAGTAAATATTCCCATTATATTAAGACTCAGGCCCGGCTCTGCCGGGCTTTTTGTTTTGCTATTACCCCCGAATCGAGCCTAGCCTTATGCGCACCTCCCAGTTCCTGATTTCCACGTTAAAAGAGACCCCCGCTGACGCGGAGATTATCAGCCATCAACTGATGCTGCGCGCTGGCATGATCAGCAAACTGGCAGCGGGTATCTACACCTGGATGCCGCTGGGGCTGCGGGTACTGCGTAAAGTTGAAAAGATCGTCCGCGAAGAGATGGATGCCGCCGGCGCGCAGGAGGTACTGATGCCCGCCATTCAGCCGGCCGAATTGTGGGAAGAGTCCGGCCGCTGGGGGAAGTTTGGCGGCGAATTGCTGCGCATTACCGACCGCCATGAACGGGACTTCTGCTTTGGGCCCACCCACGAGGAAGTCATCACCGACCTGGTACGCAGAAACCTGCGCAGTTATCGACAATTACCGGCTAATTTCTACCAGATTCAAACCAAATTCCGTGATGAGACCCGGCCCCGTTTTGGCGTCATGCGTGCCCGCGAGTTTTTGATGAAAGACGCTTACTCCTTCCACATGGACGCGGAATCATTGGCCACCACCTATGAGCGCATGCGCCAGGCCTATTGCAATATATTTGACCGTACCGGGCTCATCTACCGGATGGTGGAGGCCGACACCGGCAGCATCGGCGGCCGCGCCTCTCACGAATTTCACGTACTGGCAGATTCCGGCGAAGACGCCATTGCATTCAGTAGCGGCAGTGACTACGCCGCCAACGTGGAAAAAGCCACCTGCCTGATCGAATCGGCAGAACCGGCACCGGCGACACAGGCACCCGGCAGGGTAGCAACGCCAGGAAAGCAGTCGGTAGAAGAGGTCGCGGAGTTATTACAACTGCCCCTTTCATCCATCCTGAAAACACTGCTGGTTAAAGGCGAGGAAACCCCGGTAGTGGCGCTGTTACTGCGCGGGGATCATGAACTGAATGAAATCAAAGCCGCGAAATTGCCCCAACTTGCCTCGCCTTTCGAACTGGCCACCGCGGCTGAAATAAAGGCCGCCGCCGGCTGCGCGGCGGGTTCGGTGGGCCCCGTGGGGTTAGCGGTACCCATCATCGCCGACTACGCCGCCTTGCAGATGGCCGATTTCGTCTGCGGCGCCAACAGCGATGGTGAACACCTCACCGGGATTAACTGGCAGCGTGATCTGCCGCTCGCGGACGCAGCGGACCTGCGCAAAGTCGTGGCAGGGGATACCAGCCCGGACGGTCAGGGCAGGCTCGATATTGTTCGCGGCATCGAAGTCGGCCATATTTTTCAGCTGGGTGAAACCTACAGTCAAGCGCTGGGGGCCACCTGCCTCGATGAACAGGGCAAGGACCGAGTGGTCACCATGGGGTGTTACGGCATTGGCGTATCAAGGGTCGTCGCCGCCGCCATTGAGCAGCATCACGATGACCGGGGCATTATCTGGCCCCAGGCCCTGGCCCCCTTTGATGTGGCCCTGGTACCGATCAAGCTGCAGGGCTCAGAGGTGGTGAAAGAAGCTGCCGAAAAGCTCTATGAACAACTCACCGAGGCGGGATACGAAGTGCTTTTTGATGACCGAAAAGAACGGCCAGGGGTGATGTTTGCCGACGCCGATCTCATCGGTATCCCCCAGCGTATAGTCATTGGCGAACGCGGGCTCGCGGAAGGCAAGGTGGAATATAAACAGCGGTCAGCCGACTCTTCAGAAGATATCCCCCTTGAACAGCTCCTCGACCATCTGCGCAAGGCCTGAACCGGCTAACCGGTCACCGGTGTCGCCCGCTGGCTAAATTCAGTGGGCAGTTCTTCCAGGGTAATCAGTTCACTCACTACCTTGTCCACGCGAGCCTGTGGGGGTCCCACGCGGATCCAGGCATCAAACTGCTGCATTGCTGCTGCCTCCCCGCAGGCGACGGCTTCGACCTGGCCATCGGGTAAATTACGCACCCAGCCGGTGATTCCCAGCCGCCTGGCCTCGGCCAGGGTCGACTGGCGAAAGTAGACTCGCTGGACCCTGCCGGTAACCAGGTAATGTTTTGCGATGGGTTTCATCTGTTGACTCAGTCCGGTCGGCGCGCTCTGAGCAGCGCCGAAAAAATCAGCTATTTTGCGCCCGCCAATTGTTTCCAAAAAGCGAATCGTCAAACCTGTCTCAATGACAGATTTTTACCTGCGCGGGTAAAAGGGCTTTAATAATCGGGGGATTCCAGGAACCTGTCGGGTTGAGGGGAGATTGTAGCGAGGGAGCGGCAGAGTGAGCACAAATTTTCACGATTTTGAGGCCCATAGGGGCCTATGTAACGGACAATCGGGAAGATTTGAGCCGCTCTCGCGCTTGCGCAGCCAATCCATCCTCAACTCGACGGGCTCCTGGCGGTAGAATAATCCACTAACCACTTATCAGGATTCGACATGTTTGACCTTCCTCCATTATCACCCGGGATTGATCCGACGCTACCGGCGGACAAAAAACAGCTGGCGGAATGGTTAAAGCAGGGTGAAGGCAGGGATATTTCTGCCACCATCCGCCGGGTTTATGACACCTTAAAGGGGCTCAATCGGGCGGAACTAAACGACAAAAATCGCTTTGCGATGCTGGAACTGCTGGCCGACCCCATCGCCGATATTTCCTCCACACTGAAACGACACTATTCGGGTCTTGATCAGCCCCTGCCACCCCCCAACCGCAAGATTGCCCTGAGCCTCGGCAGACTGCTAAGACAATACACCATCGGCTATCAACGGCTGGTGATGGCAGCCTCCGGGCAGGGTAACCGCTTCGACCCAAGCGGCCTCCACGCCATTGCCCACCATCGCGTTATAGTTCTCAGCGCCAAAGCGCTGATGGTTTACTACCGGGCCTATCTGGCACCGCCAGGCGGAATCTGGCTCGACATGCACCGCACCTACCAGCAGGCCCAGAAACTCTCTATCGGGCAGATAACCGGTGGCCCCAATGGACAACAACAGAACCTTGAACAGGCCTACCTGACGGCGCTACTTTGTGATCTCGCCGACCCCTACCGACTCACCGCCGGGGATATTGACCGGGTACGCGACTATGTCCGCGATCATCTGCAGCTCTGTCTGGTGGGCAGTGGCTCTCAGGCGCAGAAAAAACCTGGCCTGTTTATAGTTCATTTCGCTATCGATGTCGGGGCTCAGGAGGTGGGCGACATAATTCTGCGTAGCGAGCGCGACGGCTTCTTACTGGATACGTCAAAACTGGTGAAAACTATTCATCAACAGCTCACTGACCTGGGCCATAAAGCCACCCCGGCCGGCCAGTGGCTGGAGCAGAAAAAACATATCGCCATGTTGCGCTGCCTGGTAGTGGCCTTTGCACTGCGGCCAAATCGACAGCAGGAACGCAGCGCCGCCGATGGCGAACTCTGGGTAATACGTGGGCTCAAGACCGTTCACCTGCATATTGCCTCCCACTCAACAGATGAGAGTTCCCTACCGGAAATCGAACTTGAGGATAGCCTGGAGTCGCCGGCCATCCCCATGCCCTCCACCGGCAATGACATGCACCATTGGGACCTGCTGGATCAAAGTCCCGGTGGGTTTGCCCTGCTGCGTGAGGCGACCGGCCACGCCCGCATCGCCATTGGCGATCTGCTTGCCTTTGCCAATAGCCCGGAAGGGCCCTGGCAAACCGGGGTAGTCAAGCGGGTACGATACCGAGGCGAAGAAGATCTGATTGTCGGCGTACAACGGCTGTCGGGTAAAGCCCAGGCCGTCTCGGTGGTTGCTGCCGAAGAAGCAGGCGATAAACAACCGGCCCTGCTGCACCGCGGCGAAATTAACGACGGCGTTCAGGCCACACTGTTACTGCCGCTGGGGCACTGGCAATCAGGAGATAGCGTTCGCCTGGAAAAGCTCGGCAAGCTCCAGCTGGGCCACATTGTCGAGCTCACCGCCCAGTTTGAACTCTTCGAAGTTACTGCTCTTTAAGTTTTAGTTATCAAGGATACCCGGAATGACCATCGAAATATGGCACAACCCGCGCTGCAGCAAATCTCGCCAGACGCTTGAATTACTCCGCGAGCAGGGACATGAACCCACCATCGTTGAGTATCTGAAGAACCCGCCCTCTGCTGCTCGCCTGAGTGAAGTGGTGGCCATGCTGGGACTCGCCTCGCCACGGGATCTGATGCGCCGCAAGGAAGCCGATTATAAGGAGCAGGGAGTCGACAATGAGGCTCTCTCTGATGATGCAC
>JAYNPV010000059.1:8350-8732 GCA_038113925.1 Gammaproteobacteria bacterium
CCCGAAACTGATTGAACGACCGATAGTAATTAACGGGGAGCAAGCGGCCATTGGCCGACCGCCCGAACAGGTGCTGGCAATTTTATAACCCGCCGCTTCCGGTAGGAGCAATTTACGAGTTAGAGTGCACTGCTCTCACTGGGGACCGCTACGCCGTCGGCAAGCTCCAACCCTGTGTCGGTGACCGCTCGACGGTCACCCGCAACATAGGTATAGACGGTGGGCACTACATACAGTGTCAATAGCGAGCCAATCATCAGACCGCCCACGACCGTCCAGCCAATCGGGTGACGGCTTTCTGCGCCGGCTCCGCTGGCCAGCGCTAGCGGAATCGCCGCCAGCACCATGGTGGCCGAGGTCATTAGAATCGGCCGCAACCGCA
>JAYNPV010000059.1:8742-13022 GCA_038113925.1 Gammaproteobacteria bacterium
CCCCTGAGCCTGCATCTGATTGGCAAACTCCACAATGAGAATGCCGTTTTTGGCGATCAGGCCGATCAACATCATCATGCCGATCTGGCTATAAACGTTAAAGGTCTGCCCCGCCAACAACAACGCCAACAAGGCACCGCTCACTGCCAGCGGTACGCAGGCCAGGATGATCAATGGCCCCCGGAAACTCTCAAATTGTGCGGACAGCACCAGATAGACAAACGCCAACGCCAGAACAAAAGTAATCGCCAGCCCCTGACTGGTCTTCTTGAACTCCCGTGACTCACCGTTGTAATCGATCCGAGAAGAAGCGGGTAACACATCTGCGGCGGTTTGCTCCAGAAAATCAAGCAACTCGCCCAGCGCATAACCCGGAGCAACATTGGCGCTGATTGTTGCCGCTCGCAACCGATCAAAATGATTCAACTCTTTGGGGGCCACGGTTTCACGCAGCTCCACCAGATTGGACAACTGCACCAGCTCGCCACCCCGACCGCGCACATAGATGGACGTCAGGTCAGTGGGGTTGGTCCGATCTTCGTCGGCCAGTTTCACGATCACCTCATACTGTTCACCCGCCCGTTTAAACCGGGTCACTTCGCGGCCGGCCAGCAGGGTCTCCAGGGTACGGCCAATATCAGCAATGGCCACACCGACATTGGCGGCTTTATCCCGGTCGACGCTGATCTTGAACTGCGGCTTGTTCAGTTTTAAATCGGTATCCAGGTTCACCAGTCCCGGATATTCCCGGCCCCGCTCCATAATCGCCTGCACCGACTGATCCAGCTCTTCATAGGTATTGCCCTGAATCACGAACTGAACCGGCGTTTCCCGATACCCCCCTACGCCCAGGGAAGCCCGGTTGATAGGAAATGCCAGACCCCCGGGCAGCGCGAACAGTTTGGGCGCCACCTCACGGGTTATTTCAAACTGGGTACGCTCCCGTTCTGACCAGTCAGTAAGGGTAACGAAGCCTACACCGATATTAATGGGCGCTGGCCGCGAAACGCCGGGAGAGGTGACCATAAACGAGGTCTTCACTTCCGGGATGCTACGCACAATTTCGTCAAGCGCTTCCACTTGATGCTGGGTGTATTCCACACTGGAACCTTCCGGCAGGATCATCATCGCCACAAAATCACTGCGATCCTCAACCGGCGCCAGTTCTGATTCCAGATTATTGAGCAGAAAATAGCTGGCACCGGCGGCGATAAATCCCACCAGAACCACCAGCGGCCGCACTTTCAACGACCGTCTCAAGGTTCTCTCGTAAAGCCCGAACAGACTCTGCAACCACCCTTCAGTGATCGTATAAAAACGGCTATGGGCAGTCGGTCTGAGGATTTTCGCGCAGAGCATGGGCACCAGACTCAGCGCCACGAAGGCTGAAACCACCACCGCCCCCACCAGTGCCAGCGCAAACTCCTGAAACAGCTTGCCGGTAGCCCCGGTGAGGAAACCCAGCGGCACAAACACCGCCACCAGGGTGATCATCATTGCCAGAATGGCAAAACCAATTTCCCTGCTGCCCACCAGCGCCGCTTGCGCCGGTGGCATCCCCTGTTCCACCCGGCGGTAAATATTTTCCAGCACCACAATGGCGTCGTCGACCACCAGGCCAATGGCCAGCACCAGCGCAAGCATGGTCAGCACATTGATGGAAAACCCCATGATCAACATGAATAAAAAGGAACCGGTGAGCGCCACCGGTACCGCCAGTGCGGGGATCAGCGTAGCCCGTAGCGAGCGCAGAAACAGAAAGATGACCAGTACCACCAAGATCAGCGCCTCAAACAGGGTGCTGTAGACGGCATCCAGCGACTCTTCTATAAAAAGCGCGCGGTCAGTCCCGATTTTGAAACTCATTCCCTCCGGCAGGGCGGCAAGAATGGCCGGTAACTCGGCCCGAATCGCTTTGGCAACCTCCAGCGTGTTGGCGGTTGATTGCTTGACCACCCCCAGCGCGGTGGATGGCAGGCCATCGACACGAATTGAACTGCGGGTTCGTTCCGGACCGATTTCTGCCCGACCCACATCCCGTAAACGCACGGGGTAATTATCGATCTCCCGAATTATCAGCGCTTCAAACTGCTCCGGGGTTTTCAAATCGGTTTCGGTGAGCACGGTAAATTCCCGGTTACGACTCTCGATCCGACCACTGGGCACCTCCAGGTTCTGGGCACGCAGGGCATCTTCCACGTCTGCCGGGGTTAACCCAAAACCGGCGAGCCGCTCACGATCCAGCCAGATTCGCATGGCATACCTGCGTACGCCGCCGATCATCACCGTTGCGACCCCGGGCAAACTCTGTAGACGATCTTTAACAAACCGATCAGCAAAATCGGTGATTTCCATGGGACTGTGACTGTCGGATAGAAAGGCCAGCCACATAATCGCGCCGGCATCGGCCTCAATCTTGGAAACGATAGGCTCGTTAATCTCATCCGGCAGCTGCCCCCGTGCCCGGGAAACCCGATCGCGAACATCCGCCGCTGCGGCATCAACGTCGCGATTAAGCAGGAACTCGATAGTGATCTCACTGACCTCCTCACGACTGTTGGAGTACATCAGGTCGATCCCCTCAATACCGGAGAGCTGATCCTCCAGCGGCCGGGTCACTTCGCTTTCAATAATCTCCGCGCTGGCACCGGGATAAACCGTACGCACCGACACCTTGGGGGTATCAATATCGGGGTATTCGCGCACCGACAGCTGCCGGTAGGACATAATGCCCAGCAGCACCACCGTTAACGACATTACCATCGCTAGCACCGGCCGGCGCACGGAGAGATCAGAGAGCATCATGACCCGGACTCCAGCGTCTTGCCTGCGGCCGATTGACTGGCCTGAAGCTGCCTGACATCAACCACGGCGCTGCCGTCACGAATCTTCATATGACCGGAAGTGACGATGACCTCATCAGCATCAAGACCCTTTATTACCTCGACCTTGCCATCAAATCGCACCCCCAGCTCGACAGCGGTAAACACCGCTTTACCATCCACTACTCGATAAACCGCCGCCTGATCACCACGGGGCCAGATCGCCTCTTCCGGCACGGTAATGGCATTTTCGCGCCGATCAGCAACCAGATTGACACGGGCGAACATTCCCGGCCTCAGGCGACCCTCTGCATTGTCCAGCCGCGCCCGCAGTGAAAACGCTCGGGTGCGCGGATCCAGCCGCGGATCAATGGCATAGATCTCACCGATAAAAGATTGGTCAGGCAGGGCATCTACCTCGATTTCAACCTGCTGACCCACGGCGATGGCGGGGGCAAATCGCTCTGAGAGTTTAAATTCCGCCTTGATCGGATCGATATCTTCAAGGTTAACCAGATCCTGAGCAGGCTGTACCAACGCACCCGGACTCACATGACGCAACCCCACTGTGCCGCTGAACGGAGCTAACAGTGTGGTTTTGGCCAGTACTGCCTGGTGGCGCCTGAGCGCCGCCCGGGATTCCTTGAGCCGGGCTTGAGCCTCGTCATACTCTTGACGACTCATCATCGATTTCCGGTGCAGGTCCGTCGCCCGATCAAAACTGAGCCGCGCCAGCTCCACGGTGGCCCGGGTCTGTTCTACCAGGGCGCGCTGCTCATCCGCGTTTAACTGCACTAACGCCGCCCCGGCCTCCACCTCGCTACCCTCATCAAAGCCGATCGACTCAATTAAACCAGGTATTTCGGCGCGCACCACCACCGATTCATTGGCCATCAGCGACCCCACCGCCGGCACCCGCTCAATAACCGTCTCTGTCTGCGCCGGCTGCAGCGCCACAGGCATCGGCCGCGATCCGGGAGTGGGGGCAACCTGTTCCTGCTGGCCACAGCTGTTTAGCAACAGCGCCGCCAGCAACAGCGCCGGTACTGATTTCACCGACCGGAAAAATCGCTTCCCTTCTGACAGATATCTGCCCATTTCGCTCCTCCTCAGATGATCAGCAAGCCCTCTGCCACCCGACCATTCTACCGGTATCTTTCTGGCAACAAGCAGCTTTGCCCCTTCCGATCGTTTTGCAGACGAGACCCGGCCTGGCCAGGTTTTATTGTACCGCTGCCACCCCGGGGAATTATTAATCTATCCCGCACCAGACAGGTTACTCCTTTTTCTGATAATAGGGGTCAGACAAAAATGGCACTAAGTTAAGGGTGTTTTGCGTGTATTCATAGAACGCCAGGTAACTTCCAATGCGGTCTTTTAAAGGCGCTATATCAGCGTGACCAGGTAGAAGATGCCGTTCGTCCTGAGCCTGTCGAAGGGCGCCCTTCGACAGGCTCA
>JAYNPV010000060.1:0-8705 GCA_038113925.1 Gammaproteobacteria bacterium
TCCTGAGCCTGTCGAAGGGCCTGTCCTGAGCCTGTCGAAGGGCCTGTCCTGAGCCTGTCGAAGGGCCTGTCCTGAGCCCGTCGAAGGGCGCTTGAATATTTAATGCCTTTCGTCGGTGGTGAGCTTGTCGAACCACAGGCTCAGGGCGGGCGGCATCTTCTACCGGGTCACGCTGATAGAGAGTTTTTGAAAGACCGCATTGGCGGTTACCTGGCCATCTGTGAAAACACGCAAAACACCCTTAACTCAGTGCCATTCGGGCCGGTCACTGTTTTTGCTGGCCAGCGCTCTGTTGGATGAATCAATAAAGGCTGCCCTGAGCTATAATTCGTGCCAGACCCGGGTCAAGGTTCTAATTCGGGTAATTTTATAACCTTAGAAGTGAAAACATCCGTGTCTACTAAGCCAGATCATTTTGACTATGAGCAGCTGCTCAGCTGCGCCCGCGGGGAGATGTACGGCCCCGGCAATGCTCAACTACCCCTACCCCCGATGTTGATGTTCGACCGCATCGTTAAAATAGATGAAACCGGCGGTAAATTCGGCAAGGGGTTTATTCACGCCGAACTCGATATCAATCCCGATTTGTGGTTTTTTGCCTGCCACTTTGAAGGGGACCCGGTAATGCCCGGCTGTCTGGGACTCGATGCCATGTGGCAACTGGTGGGATTTTTCCTCGGCTGGCAGGGTCATCCTGGCAAGGGACGTGCGCTGGGATCCGATAAAGTTCGATTCGGCGGCGAAGTAACCCCCGATAGCAAACTGGTAACCTATCGAATTAATATGAAAAAACTGATCACCCGTAGTTTAATAATGGGCATTGCCGATGCCAGCATGGATGTGGACGGCAAAGAAATTTATAACGCAACCGGCCTCCGGGTCGGGCTATACACCTAACCTCATCGGGACGAGGTCGAGCAATGGATCGACGAGTGGTCATCACTGGCCTGGGCATCAATTCCAGTATCGGTATCGGCGCTGCCGAAGTTACTGAGTCGTTACGAACAGGACGTTCGGGAATTGAATATAGCGAAATCTACGAACAGCAGGGATTGCGCTCCCGTGTCCATGGACCCATTCGCTTAAATGCGGCTGAGCAGATAGACCGCAAACTCTACCGATTTATGGGGGACGCCGCGGCCTTTGCTTACCTGGCGATGCGCGAAGCGATCGAGGACGCCGGGCTTGATGCCGAACAGGTTTCCAACACCCGTACCGGTCTGGTGGCGGGATCGGGCGGTGCCTCCACCGCCAATAACCTGCTGGCTATAGATACCCTTAGAGAGAAGGGAATTCGCCGGGTCGGCCCCTACATGGTTACCAAAACCATGGGCAGTACGGTTTCCGCCTGCCTGAGCACCGCCTACAAAATTCGCGGTGTCAATTACTCGATTACCTCGGCCTGCTCCACCAGCGCCCATTGCATCGGCCATGCTGCTGAATTAATTCAGATGGGCAAACAGGACAGGGTTTTCGCCGGCGGCGGCGAAGAGGTCGACTGGACGTTATCGGTGTTGTTCGACGGCATGGGCGCCCTCTCCAGTAAATACAATGATACTCCGACCCGCGCATCCCGGGCCTTTGATCAGGACCGTGACGGTTTTGTCATCTCCGGCGGCGGCGGCATGGTGGTGATGGAAGAGCTTGAACACGCCCGCGCCAGAGGCGCAAAAATCTATGGCGAGTTAGTCGGTTACGGTGCCACCTCCGATGGCTACGATATGGTTCAACCTTCCGGCGAGGGTGCCATTCTCTGTATGCAACAGGCGCTGGCGACCTGTGACAGCCCGGTCGATTACATCAATGCCCACGGCACCAGTACGCCGGTGGGAGACGTTAAGGAGCTCGCCGCTATTCGTGAAGTCTTTGGCGAGCAGATTCCGGCCATCAGCTCCACCAAATCGCTAACCGGCCACGCGCTGGGGGCTGCTGGCGTTAACGAAACTGTCTACAGCCTGCTAATGCTGGAAAATGATTTTATTGCCGCCTCCGCCAACCTCGACAACCCCGATGAGGAAGCGGCGGGGATGCCGATCGTCGGCCAGTACCGGGAAAATGCCGGCCTGGAGACGGTGATGTCGAACAGCTTCGGCTTTGGCGGCACCAATGCCTGCCTGGTGATCAAAAAAACGGTTGATTGACCCGACGCCCGGCCGGGCCAGCATCCACCGGATTACGCCATTTACTCGACCGCGGCGACCATGTAATCCACCGCCATTTTGATCTGATCATCCGGTAGGTGCATAAAACCACCCTTTGCAGGCATCGCCTGAAACCCGTTTAACGAGTGATCGTAGAGCACATCAATACCCTGTGACAGACGAGCCTGCCAATCGGCGGGCTCACCGTGCCTGGGGGCACCGGCGAGGCCGGTTCCATGACAGGTAACGCAGGCGGTGTTGTATACACTTTCACCACTGACAGCCACTTCGACCGGCGCGGCGGTAGGCGTTGCCTCTTCTGCAGGCTCAGTTTCGACAACCGCCACCTGGGGAACCAGACTGCTGGAGACAAACAGGGTCCCGTCACTCAAGGCAACCTTTCCCACCGGCTGGATTCGTGCCGCCGCCGCTTCCAGTTCCATGGGATCGGGGCCGGGGTCAGTAACGGCTGAAATAACCACGCCGAGGATAATCAGCCCTACCGTCATCAGTCCCATCAGAAAAATAAGCATTGAAAAAGTCTTAACGAAGGGATCCTGTTGTTCGCTCACCAAAAATTCCTCAGATACAGATAAAAAAACGGCCACTGGTCCAGGCCGCAAAATAGCCGCGATTATATCGGGAATCGGTTCAGTTCGATAGCGCTCGCGTGGACTCCAGCGGGTGATTCGGGTATCCTCTTGCGCCCTGAATTCAGGTCCAAACAGATAGCGCCCGTAGCTCAGCTGGATAGAGTATCGGCCTCCGAAGCCGAGGGTCAGAGGTTCGAATCCTCTCGGGCGCGCCATCTCACTTCGCAACCGCCACCGTTCCAGAGGATTTCCAGCCCGCAGATAACCCCTGCGGGCGTTACGCCGGGAATTGCTCAGCCGCAATCCCTCTTCGGCTCCACCCTCTCGGGCGCGCCATCTCACTTCGCAACCGCCACCGTTCCAGAGGATTTCCAGCCCGCAGATAACCCCTGCGGGCGTTACGCCGGGAATTGCTCAGCCGCAATCCCTCTTCGGCTCCACCCTCTCGGGCGCGCCATCTCACTTCGCAACCGCCACCGTTCCAGAGGATTTCCAGCCCGCAGATAACCCCTGCGGGCGTTACGCCGGGAATTGCTCAGCCGCAATCCCTCTTCGGCTTCGCCCTCTCGGACTCGAGGGGATACCCTTTAAGATCTAAATCAGGTGACGATTTTTACCAGGGCATCTGTTCCGGTTGACTCCGCAGCGATTCACGAATGGCGAATTTGGCTATCTTGCCGGTGGCGCCTTTGGGTAATTCATCGACAAACACCAGATGTTTGGGGACTTCCCATTTACCGACTTTATCCCGGCAAAATTCGATCAGTTGGTCACTGGTCGCGGATTCCCCCCCCACCAGGGAGATCATGGCCACCACCGCCTCGCCCCATTTCGGGTGCGGCAGTCCAACCACCGCCACCTCACGGACGGCCGGATGTTCGGCCAGTACGTTTTCGACCACTACCGGATAGACGTTGTAACCACCGGTGATGATCATGAATTTACGCCGATCGGTGAGGTAGAGGTAGCCCTGCTCGTCCATGCGCCCCAGGTCATTGGTGCGCAACCAGTCACCGTCATACAGCTCGGCATTCTCTTCTGGCAGATTCAGATACCCGGGAATATTGGTGCTGCTGCGCACGACTATCTCGCCAATTTCACCTGCGGGCAGCGGTTCACCCTGTTCAGAGTGAATCTCCACGTCGGCATGCAGTGCCGGTTTACCGCAGGAGGTGAGCAGCTCGGGCTGCTCCAGGCCGCGCAGATGTTCGGCATGGCGCAGAAAACTTAACCAGCCCGCAGTGGATTCAGTCAGCCCATATAGCTGAATCACCTCGCAACCAAAGGTATTGATGGCATCACGAATCAGGGCAGGGGTCGCCGGCGAAGAGCCATAGGTGAGTAGCCGTAGGGAGAGCTGGTAGTCACCTTCACGGTAGAGTTCGATAATGCGCTGCATCATCGTCGGCACAAAAATAGCCACCGTCGCCCCATACTGCTGCATCTGGTTAAGCGCCTCACCGGCGTCAAAACTGCCAACCGGAATCATGGTGGTGAGGCCATTGACCAGTCCGAATGAGCCACAAAGAATCGGCACGCCGGCCATCGGGAAGGGGGCAAAATAAATATCTTCGTGATGCAGGCCCAGCTCCAGGGCGGAGTGCACCAGGGCATCTCTTACGCCGCGCTGGGTCCAGAGCGCGCCTTTAGGCAATCCGGTGGTGCCGGTGGTGTAGCTGATCGCGCTGAGATCATCCTCGTCAAGGTCGGGCAGGGTCGGCGTACCACCAGCGGCGATCAGGCCATCGTAGTCGATATCCTGGCCGTGATCTGCGCCAAAGCCCGCTAACTGACAGGGTTCTTTTGCCAGCTCTGCCATGCCCTCACCGAGCAGCGGGCGACACTCCCCCTGAATAAACACCAGCGCGGCATTGCTGTCGCGAATCAGGTGGAGCATTTCCCGCGGGGCATAGCGCCAGTTAATGCCGACCCGCACCGCGCCAATTTTCAGGCAGGCAAACCAGAGCTCAATCACTTCAAGGTGATCTTTGGCAAGCATGGCCACCACGTCGCCTTTACCGATGCCCAGTTTTTGCATTCCAGCAGCCAGGGCATCGGTGCGGCGGGCGACCTCTGCCCAGCTGAATTGCCGTTGCCCTTCAATAAAGGCGGTTTTTTCGCCGTAACTGGCGGCGCATCGTCGCAGTTGATCGCGGGGCAATATGGTTTTGGTAGCGGTCATTTTTTTAAGGGTTCACTATTCACGTTGATAACCGGATCAGCCTACAGCTGATCCGCCCAGGGCAATTCGGAGGGGTCGTTGCGAAATCCCTCGCGAAGGCCGTGTTTGGCGATTTTATGGGTGCCCCCTTTGGGCAGTTCGTCGATGATCTTTACATATTTGGGCACTTCCCATTTACCCACTTTGTCGCGGCAGTGTTCGATCAACTCTTCCGGGGTGGCTGATTCTCCCGGTTTCTGACTGACCACCGCCACCACCGCCTCACCCCATTCGGGATGGGGGGCACCGACCACGGCACACTCGTGCACCGCCGGGTGTTCGGCCAGCACATTCTCGACCACCACCGGAAACACATTAAACGCCCCGGAAATGATCATGAATTTTTTCCGATCGGTGAGGTAGAAAAACCCCTCTTCGTCATACTTACCCAGATCGTTACAGCGCAGCCAGCCATCATCGGTCAGGGTAGCAGCGGTCTCTTCCGGCAGGTTTAAATACCCCTTTAACACCACATCACCACGGGCCCAGAGTTCGCCCACCTCGCCGGGGGGCAGGGGATTCCCATCATCATCGCGAATCGATAATTCAACGTGCAACCCGGGCTTGCCGCAGGAAGTGAGCAGCTCAGGTTCACCGGCGAAACCGCGCAGATGATCCTCATGTCTGAGAAAACTGAGCCAGCCGCCGGTGGCCTCGGTGAGACCGTAAATCTGCATGATTTGGCTGGGGAAAACCTCCGCCCATTCGCGGATCACTGCCGGGCGGGTCGGCTCGGAGCCGTAAGCGACCAGTCGCAAGCTCGACAGGTCATAGTTGCCGGCTTTATAAAGGTCGAGCACCCTGCGCATTAATGTGGGCATTAACAGGGTGAAGGTCGCCTGCTCCTGCGCCACCTGATTCAAAAAACGTTCGACATCGAAATCGCCGTCGGGGAGCACGATGGTCATACCGGTTACCAGATTAAAGGTATTCAGCACGATACCGACGCCGGCGGTTGAGCCTGGGGAAACGAACGCATCCTCCGGCGTTAAGCCGATTTGCAGATTGGTGTGGATCTGGCATTCACGGATGCCGCGATAGGTCCAGATGGCCCCTTTTGGCAGACCGGTGGTGCCGGAGGTGTAACTGATGGCCGCGTTATCCTCTTCGTCCAGTTCGGGCCAGACCGGCGCGGCAGCCGGCGTGGTGGCCAGGGATTCAAAGTCGTGGGGAAGGCCATGGTCGCCACGCAGACCGATTAACTGTCGGTCGGCGGCGAACTCGTCGAAATGATCACCCAGCAGCGCCAGGCAGTTATCCTGAACGATCACTACCTTGGGTTGACAGTCGTTGACCAGGTGAACCATTTCTCGCGGGGCGTAGCGCCAGTTAATACCCACACGCACAGCACCGATTTTGAGGCAGGCATAAAAATGCTCGATCACCTCGACAATGTCATGGGCGAGAATGGCTACCACGTCCCCCTTTCCTACCCCCATGGTCTGCAGCGCAGTAGCCAGCCGGTCGGAGCGTTGATCCAGCTCGGCGAAACTGCGCCGCAGCTTGCCATCTACAAAAGCGGTTTTATTACCGTAACCTACTGCGGTGGATCGAACGAAGTCTCTTGGCAAAAACATAAGGAACTACCCTGAATTGTGTTTAATTTATTGGCCAGGGGACGGAAATCAGTAATTTCCTAACCATCCCCCCCTGATGATTTAAAGTTGATTCTATAGCTTTGTTAAAAATTGTTTAACCGCGCCAACGAAGCGGTCATTATCGTCGCCGGCAACCATATGACCGGCCCCTGCTACCTCAGTAAATTCCGCATGAGGCACGGTTCGCAGGAAATCGGCGGCACCTTCAGGACTGACGACATCACTGAGTTCTCCGCGAATCAGTAACGTGGGTATTTGCAAGCGCCCCGCCGCCGCCTGCATACGCGCTTCCAACGCCCCGGCCCCCGCTCGGGCAAAGGCCGCCATCATGCGCTTATCCCAATGCCAGTAGTAACGGCCATCGGCATGCTGACGCAGGTTTTTGCGTAACCCCTCCCGGCTATCGGGGCGACGGCGCTCGGGCAGATACTCGGCCACCGCCTGCGCCGCTTCTTCCAGCGTCGCAAACCCTTCGGGGTGGCCCGCCATAAAATCGCGAATACGACGCTCACCACCACGCTTGATCTGCGGCACGATATCAACCAGCACCAGGGCACGTAATAACGGATGTTCGGCCTGATCCTGACTAAGAAGCCCGACGATGCCGCCTAAGGAGGCGCCCACCAGCACCGGTGGTTGATCCAACGACCTAATCAGCGACCGCAGATCATCAACAAATTGGTCATACTGGTAATTTCCATCTTCGACCCAGTCGCTCTCCCCATGGCCGCGCTGATCCATCGACAGCACGTACCAGCCAGACCGGGCAAGCTCACGTCCGGCATTACGCCAGGAGTGCCGGGTCTGACCGCCGCCATGGAGCAATATAACGGGCGGATTCGCCGCCAGGCCGTAACTGTCGACCACCAGCTCAAGACCGGCACCATCCAGCCGCTGGGTTGTGGCCTGGCGGTGAGGCATATCAGATCAGAAAAGAAATATTAGGCACCGGTTCGTCGCCATTGACCAGAACCACGGTTTTGCTGGCCATTTTCAGATCACCACCCTCGCGCCGCAGCCGGTAAGTGATACGGCCTGCCCAGATAAGAATATCGTGGGTCGACTGCACGGCCACCTCGGTCAGGTTGAAATTGACGCCAACCGTGTACTCATCGCCCTCCTCTGCTTCCAGTTCGATCGGTGAGATCACCCGACGCATGGGCGAAGCAGGCACCTGACTATGACGAGTGCCGCTATTCAACGCTTTTACGCGGGTATGTATGCGCCCGCGATTGTCATTGATGTGAGAAACATGTTTATTCGGGTCCATTCCGGCACTACGGGGCACCCAGTAGTGCCCGTCATCGGTCCAGAGGCTCTCCCAGTCGCTGTATTTCGACTCATCGCAGTAACGCGATTCGGTTAAAACAAACTGGGTCAATTCCTGCATCAGCTCGAAGCTGGCCATTATTTATCTCCCTGCCAGTAACTTGCCGCCGCCTCACGGCCGCGGCAATGGGTCCATGTCGTCAATTATTCCCAGGGGGCTCCCAGGCGATGGTTAGCCGCTGGTTTTCGCCATTTCCTCGCGATAGCGCCGCCAAAAACCCCGGTTCACGGTTTCATCCGACATGTGGGAGACAATTTTGCCGTCTTCTTCGTATTCCCGATGCATTCCACGACTCAGGTCGACCCACTCCTGGCCACCGGCCTGCAGGCCAGACTGGTTACGCTCGGCGATGATCACATCTTCCGGTATCAGAAAAGAGGCAGGGCCCACGGCCCCCTCGGTTTGATGGAGCGCGCGGCGATTGACCTCCGGAGCGCCTTTCAGGGTCATTGGGGTATAAAGCTGCACGCACTCATTGGGACTGACTGGGTAATAGAACACCACATTCAGCTCGCCGAGAAACAGGTTGGGAAAAATGATCGCATGGGGGGGGCCCGTCACCGTAAGGTCATGAGCACGCTCTTCACCGTAGCGCTCGACTAGCGCAGCCGTGTAGTTTTGCAACTTGCCGGGCGGGACCCGACCAAACCACTCAAAGGGATTGTTGCGGGCTTTATAGGCGACATTAAAATCAATTTCCATGTGACCATTGCCCCAGTCACGTACCACGGGGACAACTTCGGCCCCGTCACCGATCAGATCAACCGCCTGAGAATCGGTGGCGTGCACAAAGGAGGAGTGGGTGGTGGCCACGTGATAGCC
>JAYNPV010000060.1:8715-12123 GCA_038113925.1 Gammaproteobacteria bacterium
TCCAGTGAGCCTTGAATCTATGCTTCAGCCACCCGGCCTGAAGATCGAGCTCGCCTTCGGGTGACAGATCAACAGCCCGATCGATCAACTCAGTGGCTTTGCCCAGGTGTTCCGCCAGGGTAATGTCACACCCTTCCAGACAGGCAAATACAAACCCCCGGTAAATGTCCATTTGCGCAGCACGGGCCATGCCGTATTCGGATTTATCAAAATCATCCGGATATCCATTGGCGTCGGGCACATCAATCAGGTCGCCATTCAGATCATACTTCCAGCCGTGGTAGGGGCAAGCCAAATACTTGGTGTTACCACCCTCGTAACCGCAAACCATATTGGCACGGTGGGCGCATCGATTGCGCACGACATTTACGGTGCCAGTTTTGTCACGAATCATGATCACCGGTTGACGGCCAATGGTACGCAGCACGTAATCCCCGGGGTTGGGAATTTCGCTGTCGTGGCCGACAAATACCCAGCCACGGTGGAAGATGGCATCTATCTCATCTTCGAACACCTGATCGCTGGTATAGAGCGAACTATGCACCTTATCGTCCTGAATCAGGTGCCCGTAATCGAGCTTTAAGCCCTGCCCTGGCATATTCATGGTTGTTTCCTCCTCAATGAGCTGATCTGGATATATATTTTTGTGCCTTTCGGCTGGGCCCGACGCGAGTTTCTGCCCTAATTCGGGGAGCTGTTATTCCAGAGGCTGTTTCGCTGTGACGGGTTTGCGATAACCTTGGGCGATTGCTAATCTCAGTCCTGCACTTCCGTCCTGTGTTGCTGCGAAGGATAGTTAATGACATCTGCTATGTACAGAGTTATTAGACCACTCAATCGCGCGTTGCCCGGTCGTTATTCGCCCGGGATCAATCTCCACTGCCTCTGCGCTCTCCTACTATTGGCGTTGGCCTTTCAACCGGCCGGGGCGACCAGCGGAGAGGGGAAACATTGGTGCAGCAATTTTCAGATCCCACTGACACAGAGCGCTACCCAAGGCCGCGTGGTGATGCAAAGCGAATTAATTGCACACATGCGCGTTTCCATACCCATCGACCTGGTCAGCGTGACCCTTATGGGTCAGGACAAGCAGCTGCCGGTGATTACCAGCGAACCACAATGCGCTCATCTGGTGGTCTTTAATCAGGTACCTCCCGGCGAGTATCGAATCAGTTCGATCGAGGGAAACGTCAATCTTTTTATGGCACCCCATCGGTTTTTATACCCGCAGCCGGCGGATGGCTACCGGGTTATCCATGACTATGGCCGCACGGGTCTCTATCGGGTTCGGGTTCCGCGTAATCTCGATACCACTATTAAAGTCATGGCCAACCAAACGACTTATGCGGGTCAGCTGGTGACCACACCGGATCCGCGACGACCCTTTGCGATAAAGGTGGCATGGAATCAGCAGCCATCAGCCAGAAGAGCTCTATGCCAGTCCTTCCTGCGGTCCTATGATGGGTCTGACCCGGAATTGGAAAGCGACTGCGAGCCGGCCGAGTAAGATCAATCAGTCTCCCGGAAATCGGCTCGGGGTCAAACGTACCATTGCTGCTGCACCTGATCGACCGCCATGGGCTGGACACTGATTGCCCGTTCGCTACCGTTGACAGGGGTATAGCTGAGGGTCACTCTGGACGCCTCCCGCCCCTGACTAAACCGCGCGACAATGCGAGCCGCCAGTTCAACGTCGGCATCCTGCAACTCACCGTCTACCAGGGCAAGGGGACCCGCATGGCTGGTCACCTCAAAACAGCCAAACTGCTTGCGGTAACCGCGGAGAAAATTATTCTCGCCCTCTTCACGGGAGACAATGAGCTTGAAATGGGGTTTTGGCCTTAGATGGCGACCGATTTTTAATAAAACAATGTCATCAATCTCATACTCTTTGGTGCCCCGTGCTTCCCACAGGTCAGCGAGCTTGGCCGAATAACTGGCGTCGGTTAAAAAGCAGCAGCCTCCGGCCGGCTGGGACCACTCCTCAAAACCAAAGCGCCGGGCTAATTCAATCTGCGGCTTTCGACTTCGTCCGGAAAAGTCATAGAGCTGCTCTCGATCCACCCAACCCTCGCGCTCGGGCAGGGTTTCCGGCAGCAATTTGGCACACAGCGGGCGCAGCAGACGATCACCTATGCCGCCCTCCCGCTGGATTACCGGCATGGTGTCGCGACGTTGGGACATCGGCCGCTGACCAATCACCTCGCCGGTGATTAAAAAGTCAAACCCCTGCTCTTCCATCCACTGCCGCGCCCGGCCCACCATGAAGCCCTTGCAATCCAGACAGGGGTTTAAGTTAGCGCCATACCCGTGCTTCGGGTTGATGACGACATCCTTATAGGGCTCGGATACGTCATCGATGTGCAGCGGGATTTCCAGCTGCTCTGCACTCCACAAGGCGTTATTGCGCTTCGGTTTTTCCTGGCGCTGCTTACGAATTGCGTGGGTATGACCCTCCACGCAGAAGCCTGTAAAAAAATTGAGGCCATGCACCTCAACTCCTTGTTCTTTAATGACTTTTGCGGCTAGCATTGAATCGAGTCCACCGGATATGAGCGCTACCGCTTTGATCTGCCTAGTTGCCAATACTACTCCCTGAAAAATCTGTCATTGAGGCGAGGTCGCCGCAGGGACACTGGTGTAATTTCCCCGAGTCGCGACCGGCGACGCTTTAGCTAGCGATTAGAAATTTAAAATCGCGGAAAAACTCGCCAACCGCAACGATTTATCATAACTTGCATGAGAAAAGGACACGGTTTTCCCTACCGGATCAATTATCTCGCATGTTGGTATCTTCAACCACTTCGACCCCAGCAAAACTAATGCTGGTTGTGGTAATCGAGCAATTTAACGGATTTGGAAACCAGGGTCTGTTTAGCGGATACTGAAGACCTTTTCTGATCCGATCAAGCGTATAGGTGCAGCCGTGGCCCTGACACTCGTTAGCTTCAAACTTTGTCCATTTGTACAAAGATCGATCATTGTGCTGAGGGAAAAACAGGTCGATTTTACTGTCCGATATATCGATTTACGTAACAAACCGGACTGGTTTCTGAAAATTTCTCCCACCGGCAAGGTGCCCCTGTTAATGGTTGATCAGCAGGTGTTATTTGAATCTTCAGCGATCAACGAATATCTGGACGAGCGTTTTCAGCCCACTCTGCACCCCACTGACCCATTGCAGCGAGCACAAAACCGTGCCTGGATTGAAATGGCCAATCAGCTTTCGGCCGCCCAATTCGGTTTTACCATGGCCGGTGACGAAGGCAGTCATCGGCAAAACCTCGATCAATCGCTGCAGCTGTTAAATCGGCTGGAATCACCCCTTGTCACCAGCGGCGGGCCCTATTTCAACGGGGCTGAATTTGCGCTGGTTGACGCGGCCTTTGCACCTTTTTTTACCCGCCA
>JAYNPV010000060.1:12133-12990 GCA_038113925.1 Gammaproteobacteria bacterium
ATAAATGGCCGGCGATCTGCCGTTATGGTGAAGCGCTGTTAACCCGGGCCTCGGTGCTCCGTTCAGTCGTGCCCGACTACGCTGAACTCTATCGGGAACGCCTGAAACGGGACCAGGTCTGGCTGCACCAGTCAAATCCTGACTGAAACTAGCTCGTCAATCAAAGGTCTCGGCGCGTATAGGCATGCCAACGCTTTTCATAAAGTCTTGAAACCTTAACCAGATAGTTACGAGTCTCCTTGAATGGCGGCACGCCCTGGTATCTGAGCACGTTGTTTTCACCAGCGTTGTAGGCGGCAAGCACGAGTCTCAAATCCCCCTTGAACTGGCTAAGCAGAACTTGCAGATAGGCCATACCCCCGCGCAAATTCTGCTCCGCATTCCATGGATCACCCACCCCGAACCTCTCGGCGGTAGCAGGGATTAGCTGCATCAGGCCCTGGGCGTTGGCCACCGACCGGGCCCTGACCTGATAGGCCGATTCAACCTGAACGACGGCTTTAACCAGTTCCGGATCCAGGGTATAGAAAGGTGCCCATTTCTCTATCAACTGGTCAATATGGCGACGGTCCGCCGCACTCGCTACCGCCACCGTCGAACGCGTTTTTTTACTTAATCGCGCTTTCCGAGCGGCGCTATTGACGGGTCGATAAGCGACATCATCCACCGGTTTATCCGTGTAATAGCGATGCCCGCGCTTATCGAGGTAGCCATAGACCTCAGCGCTCGCTGGAACAACGTGAGCGAGCATCAATAAAACCACGACTGTCTGCCACTTTGTCTGCATAGATTTATAAATTGCCTGCATTAACTAACGCGCCTGACCCTTAACTCACTCGGTTTAAGCTCTCTCTGTG
>JAYNPV010000061.1:0-2115 GCA_038113925.1 Gammaproteobacteria bacterium
GGTCAGGACACGGTAAGGAAAAACCAGCCCGGTAATTGTTAAAGGGAACCCATCGATGATGAATTCAGCCCTACCCGCTTCCCCGGTCACCGAACCGGCGGCTCCACTGAATATTAAAAATGGGGAGAAACCTGCAGAGAATGTTGATTTAGATAGTTTTTCCGACGCACTTGAGCAGCAGGAAGTGAATAAAAACAGCGATAGCGGCGTGGATAATTCAATGGCTGAATCCCAGCCGGGCGAAGCGGCCGGCCCAATGCAGGCGAGTGGCCCCCATGGCGAGGATAGCGGCAATAATTTGCCGGCTTCTGCCGATAACTTGCCGGTTGAACCCGGCAAAGTCACCGAGGTATCGCCGCCGCTTCAGTCGGGGATCGCTGCCCAGACTCAAGGGCGACAGACAGCGACTGCCGCCGGGCAGAAAGTCACCGATAAACCAGCGTCGGCAGAGCGAATTCTTGCCAACCTTAATTCAGATGGCGCTGGCAAATCAGGGGCGCCGTCGGTCAACGCGGCTGGACAGGCAAGGCCGGGAAGTGAAGTTTTGAATGACCCAACGGCGATACAGGATCGGGTACCCACGAGGGCATCCCTGTTGGCAGAGGAGGCTCAACAGCTGTTTGCGAAAGGTCTGGATGAGCAGGGCGGCAAGGCTATCGGCCCTGCCCGGGCTGCGTCTGTGGCGCTATCCACTGCGCTGTCGCCAGCGGGGTTGAGTGCATCGGCCTTGCCGGGAGCGATTACCCCGGCTGCGGAAAGTAATTCCGCCGCATTGACGAAGATGGACTTACCGTTGGTTGAAATACCCCCGGCTAATCCGCGTTGGGGAGGGGCCATTGCGCAGCGGGCGCAGATTGCCATTTCACAGGGAGTTCAGCAGGCGCAGATCCGCCTCACGCCGGCGCATCTGGGCACTATTGAAATGCATATTCAAATGCAGGATGAGCGAGCCAGTGTGACCATGATCTCGCCCCACGCATCGGTACGGGAAATGCTCGAAACTGCGACGCCCAAATTGCGGGAGCTACTCGAACAACAAGGGATGACCTTGCAACAAAATTTGGTCTCTGACCACCCGGCTCACTCTTCACCGGATCAGGCGAGCCCGGATCTGCGCGATCATGCGGACCCTGCGACTGGAAGGGACAGCGACGACAGTGAAGCCCTCAGTGGGTCCGACCGGCCACGGGTTTCAGTAGGGCTGGTTGACCATTACGTTTAGTCCGGTGCAGGGGTGCGCAGAGCTTGAAAAATTGAAGTGCGGCCGCTGCATAGCCCCTACATCAGCCGGCAGAATTTTTCCGCTTGCCGCTAAAGTCTTTTGGCTCGCTACCGTTAGTTACTAGTGCAGTATTCACCATTGGGAGCTCAGCCGAGTTCAACCTGGTGAATGGACAGAATCTTGCTCTAGGAGACAGGCATGGCAACGGTTAATGTGGAACAAACCCAACAGGGCGTGGTGTTAAAAATTGACGGGCGGTTTGATTTCAACCTTCACGGCGAATTTCGTGAAGCGTATGAAGGCGCCATGCGTGATGGGGAACCGGATAAATTCATTATCGACATGGCCGGCACAGAATACATGGACAGTTCCGCACTCGGCATGTTGCTGATTCTGCGCGATCGACTGGGTTGTAACAGTAACCGCCAGGTCATCGTCAATTGCAATAAAGATATTCTGGAAATTCTGCAGGTCTCTAATTTCGACAAGCTGTTCACGATTCAATAAGCCCCATAAAAAAGCCGGCCGCCTGTTTATCGGTGCGGCCGGCTTTTTTTGTTATTTTTTCAATAGTTCCTCAATGGCATCCAGCGGCTGCCTGTCCTCAATAGTCGAAATGTCGCCGATAGGGTGACCCTCGCAAAGTGCCAGCAGCGTGCGGCGCATAACCTTCCCGGACCGCGTTTTTGGTAGAGCGGTGACAAAATGGATAGTAGCGGGTCGGGCGATTGCCCCAAGACTCTGGTCAACATGGTCCTGCAAGCGTTTTTCCTCATGACGCTGATCGGCTTCCGTCTCCGGTATTCCCTGCTGTAGAACGATAAAGGCAGTCACAGATTGGCCCTTTAACTCGTCTTTGACACCAATCACCGCGGGTTCGACTACTCCTTCCG
>JAYNPV010000061.1:2125-4688 GCA_038113925.1 Gammaproteobacteria bacterium
GTATAGAGCCAGTCATCACCCCGTTGCAGAAAGTACTGGTTGACGAATCGCTCATCGTCTCCCCAGACGGTCGACAAAAACCCGGGAGGGGTCGGCAGTTTAACCACCAGCTTGCCTTTGGTATCCGCGGGCTGGGGGTCGAGGTTATCGCCGACAATTTCCAGCTGGTAACCGTAGGTGGGCCAGGTGGGTGAACCGGGTTTAATCGCAGGCTGGGGATCCAGGCCGGCACAGTTGGCCAGCATTGGCCAACCCGATTCTGTCTGCCAGTAGTGATCGACCACCGGTGTGCCAAGAATATCCGTGGTCCAGCCGTGAGTGGTTTCGTCCAGAGGCTCGCCGGCCAGGAACAGCGTCCGCAGGCTGCTGGTGTCGTGTTCAGTGAAATATTTAGGGTCCTGTTTTTTTAACACGCGGATCGCAGTGGGTGACGAGAACATGACCCCCACCCGGTATTTCTCCACCAGTTGCCACCAGATACCTGGATCGGGCTGTATCGGCAGCCCCTCGTAAACAATGGTGGTCATGCCGTGGATTAGCGGCCCGTAGACGATATAGGAGTGGCCCACCACCCAGCCGATATCGGAGGTCGTCAGCATGGCCTCGCCGGGCCGGCAGCCGTAGATGTACTCCATCGAGGCGGCCAGTGACACGGCATACCCGCCGGTATCGCGCTGAACTCCCTTGGGCATGCCGGTAGTACCCGATGTATAGAGCACATAGCTGGGATGATCCGAATCCACCCAGGTTGGGGTGATTTCGATGTTGGCATATTCGGCGGTGAGTGTTGCGTAGTCGATGTCCCGGTTATCCACCCAGTTCAGCGCTGTGTCCAGGCCACGGTTAACCAGCATTACACGCTCGGGCCGGTGAGTGGCGAGTGACAATGCCTCATCGAGCAAAGGTTTGTAACAGATGACTTTGCCACCACGCAGGCCAGCGTCAGCGGTGATAATGAGTTTGGGAGAGGCGTCGTCTATCCGCTTTGCCAGACTGCCGGAGGCAAACCCGCCAAAGACCACACTATGAGTGGCACCGAGTCGGGCGCAGGCGAGCATGGCGAATATCGCTTCGGCAATCATCGGCATGTAAATCAGTACCCGGTCGCCGCTTGCCACCCCCAGTGATTTGATTGCCGCCGCGACTGTATTGACCTCGTCATAGAGTTCACTGTAGGTCCAGGCTCGGGTCTGGTTGACTTCGGTTGATTCCCAGACCAGTGCCGGCTGGTCACCACGGCTATCCAGGTGACGGTCGATGGCGTTGTAACAAAGATTGGTCTGGCCGCCAGAATACCAGCGAACAAAGGGCGGGTTGCTGGCGTCGAGCATCTGCGTTGGTTGACGATGCCAGTCGATACGACTGGCCTGGTCTGCCCAGAACTCTTCGGGCTGTTCGATGGATGTTTGGTATGCCTCCTGGTACGACCGTGACATGTGTCCTCCGCTTGTTTGATCCGGGTTGTCGGTGAGCAGTCAAATTGTTCGTCGGGTGTATCCGAATGTTGTCCCGGCAGTATGGCGATCCCCGCACGCTTTTGGCGGCGAGAGATTGCCCTCTTCAGGTGCTATCCGGTTGCAGGCGGAATACCGCTGGCGGCGCGGTATCACGCTCGCATCTTGACGACGGGTGAAATTTCCGGGTTAACCCACGGCTAATGCGTCAAGTATGCCTCACTGGATGGGCTTGAGTCAGCGTTGTGCGACCGCCGCTGCTATCTGGTGTTCAACCGGTTATTTAGGCAAAATAGAGAACTCGCTTTTCTACAGATAAATTGCGCTCAGCCGGTGCTTCGGTTGTGAGTCCGATGAGTCGCGATCAGCGTGATTTGACGCATGATTTATCACCCCTCTTTACTAATCGATCGACAGGAAAATTGATGGCTGAATACGTTCGCTGGTTCAACACCTTGGGCATGGGCGATGTGGATAAAGTGGGCGGAAAGAACGCATCTCTGGGCGAAATGATTAGCAGCCTTGCCGGCGCCGGGGTAACCGTGCCGAACGGTTTTGCCACCACCGCCGATGCCTTTCGCACATTTTTAGCCCATGAGGGGCTGGATCAACGAATTAATCAGGCGCTGACCGAACTGGATGTGGATGATGTTCCGGAGCTGGTCAGAGTGGGGGCACAGATTCGTCGCTGGGTGACCGAGCTGCCGTTTCCGGCCGATCTGGAGCAGAAGGTCCGTGACTGTTATGCCGAAATGTCTGAGCAGGGTCCGGCGGCGGTTGCGGTGAGGTCTTCTGCTACGGCAGAAGATCTGCCCGATGCCTCGTTTGCCGGTCAGCAGGAAACCTTTCTGAATATTGTTGGTATCGACAATGTGCTGGAGGCTATCAAGGAGGTGTTTGCGTCACTGTTTAATGACCGTGCCATTTCCTATCGGGTTCATCAGGGATTCGACCATGCCGAAGTTGCCCTCTCTGCGGGTATTCAGCGTATGGTCCGCAGCGACATCGGCATGGCCGGTGTGATGTTTACTCTGGATACCGAGTCAGGATTCCGCGACGCTATTTTTATTACCGCCGCCTACGGCCTGGGCGAAACCGTGGTGCAGGGC